>CACXJP010000057.1 GCA_902768065.1 uncultured Erysipelotrichaceae bacterium | reverse complement strand
TAATTTTCAATATAATATATATAGAATAGAGTTGACAAATACTTAATTTGTAGGTATAAGTTAATAAGTAACTGGAGGGATTGGATGTCTAAAAATTTAGTTATAGTGGAAAGTCCTAGTAAGAGTAAAACTATAGAAAAATATTTAGGAAAAGATTATAAAGTTGTTTCTTCAAAGGGACATATAAGAGATTTAGCTACTACTGGACAATATGGTTTGGGTGTTGATATTGAAAATGGTTTTAAGCCTAATTATGTACCTATTAAAGGTAAGAGTAGTGTTATTAAATCTTTAAAAAAGGATGTTAAAGATAGTGATATGGTTTATCTTGCATCAGATCCTGATCGTGAGGGAGAAGCAATTGCTTGGCATTTAAAAGATGCTTTAGGTATTAAAGATAAAGGATATAAAAGGGTATTATTTAATGAAATTACTCATGATAAGGTAATTGATGCAATAAATAATCCTACAGTAATAGATGATAATTTAGTTAAGTCACAAGAAACTCGTAGAATTCTTGATAGAATTATTGGTTTTAGACTTAGTAAATTATTACAAAGTAAAATTGGAGCAAAGAGTGCAGGTCGTGTACAAAGTGTTGCTCTAAAGTTAATTGTTGATAGAGAAAGAGAAATTGAGGCTTTTATCCCAGAAGAATATTGGAAGATTATTGCAATATTTAAAGAATATGAAGCTGAGTTATTTAAATATAAAACAGAAGATATTGAACTTCATACTGAAGAAGAAGCTAATAAAGTACTTGATGCTTTAGGAGAAGAGTATACAGTTGAATCTATTGATAAGAAAGAGAAGAAAAGAAAAAGTAAATTTCCTTTTACTACTTCAACTTTACAACAAGAGGCTTCTACTAAATTAGGATTCCCTGCTCGTAAGACTATGAGTATAGCTCAAAAGTTATATGAAGGTATTGATTTAGGTGATGAAACTGTAGGTTTAATTACTTATATGAGAACAGATTCTATTAGACTTAGTGAAGATTTTGTAAAACCTGCTATGAAATATATTGAAGATAATTATGGTAAGAAGTATGTTGGCTATGTAAAAACTGCTAAGAAGAATGATAATGTTCAAGATGCCCACGAAGGTATTAGACCTACAAGTGTACTTAGAGATCCTTTAAAAGTAAAACAATATTTAAGTAATGATGAATTTAAGTTATATAGTTTGATTTATAAGAGAACTTTAGCCTCATTAATGAGTGATGCTACTGTTAATCAAACAATTATAATATTTGATAATAATGATTATAAGTTTAAAACAACTGGTCAAATTCTTATTTTTGATGGTTATTTAAAAGTATATGGAGACTATGAATCTTCAGAAGATAAAATTTTACCAGAGATAGGTGATGGAGAGGTTGCAATTACTAATAATGTTGAATGTACTCAACATTTTACAAAACCTCCTTCAAGATATACTGAGGCAAAACTTATAAAAGAGTTAGAAGAGTTAGGTATTGGTAGGCCTAGTACTTATGCGACTATCATTGATACTATTAAATCAAGAGATTATGTTACTCTTGAAGAAAAGAAATTTAAACCTACTAGTATGGGTATAGAAACTACTGACAAGTTACAGGAATTCTTTAGTGATTTAATTAATACTGATTATACTAGAGATATGGAAACTGATTTGGATAGTATTGCAGAAGGTAATAAGGTTTGGAATAAGGTCCTTGAAGACTTTTATAAATTATTTGAACCTCGTGTAAAGGGAGCTTTTTCTGATATGGAGAAGAAAGAGGCTGAACAAACTGGTGAGAATTGTCCAGAGTGTGGGAATCCTTTAGTAATTAGAAAAGGTAAATATGGAGAGTTTGTTGCTTGTTCTAATTATCCTGAATGTAAGTATATTAAAAAGGATGAAGTTAAGGATGTAGAAGTTTGTGATTGTCCAAATTGTTCTGGAAAAATTGTTGAAAAAAAGAGTCGTAGAGGAAAAGTATTCTATGGTTGTAATAACTATCCTAAATGTAAGACTGCATATTGGGATAAACCAATTAATAAGAAGTGTCCAGAATGTGGCGAAATGTTAGTTGAAAAGAATAATCAAATTAAATGTTCAAGTTGTGAATATAAAGATGAGTAAGCATGAAAAGGCTTGCTCTTTTTAATTGCCTTTTTTGATGACTTATGGTATAATATGCCCTAATTGGAGATGAAATTATGTCAAAAAATAGATACTATTTATTTGGAAGAGATAAGGATACTAATAATGTAAAAACTATAGGATTATCTGATTTTGATATATATGGTTTTGGGACAGGTATTAGAAAATTAGATAATTCTTTGGAGTCAATTGATTATATGACATTAGGTTATTCTTCTCAGGAAGAATTAGTTCATTATTTGGTTAGTACTGGAAGACTTGATAATTATAATACTGATTTATTTATTGTATGTAGAAATGGGGATAAGATATATTATCTTGAAAACATTTATGCAGACAGTATAGAAGCTAAAGAATTACGAAGATATAGTGAAGAAAAATTAAAGGGACTTCCATGTTGTTTTTCTAATTATAAAATACTTGATGATTTTGCATATAGAATGATTAATGATAGAAGATTTTATAGATTTATTGAATCAAAATGTCATAATGTATATTTAAAATATATTAATTATTTTAAAAATTGCAATAATCTAGGAGCTGCATATCAAATAAAGAATAAAGATTCGTCATGGGCAATTAATTCTTATCCTTTGGTTAGAAATATTGTTGAAGCAATGGATAGGTATGAAAAGATAAAAAATATTGGTGGTAGTATTTCTAATGTAGCATTAGAATATCAAGTTGATTTAAATACTGTAAGAGATGTGTGTAAAGAGGATATATCTATTTATACTGAAAAAGGATATGGAGAGGGACAGCTTAATTTATTTTTAGATAATGAAGAATCAAATAAGTCTTTTGAAGTTATTGATTTTTTATCTCAATTAGATACAGATTCTTTTGTTTTAGAAAAAGATAAGGTTTTATTTAATAGAGATAAGTTTAATTGTAGTGATCTAGAATATAAGCAACTTAATAATTTGGATTCTAGATTGTTAAGATTAATTTATATGCTATTGGTCACTAAAAGGTTTAATGAAGTTGATGGTTATTCGGAATTAACTAATAATAATATTACGAAAAGTATAGTTAATAATATTCAAAGCTTATTTAGTGAGAGTGATGTTATATTAAATAAAGCATATGCATTTTGTATGCTTTATGGTAGATTGTCTGATAAAAAGATAGACAATAAAATATATAGAAAAGTAAAAGGAGAATAATTCTTCTTTTTTTATTTGTTTTTGTTGTATAATTATTCTAAAGAGAAGTGATACTAAATGAGATTAGAAAGAGATAAAGTCATTGATGACTATTTAGAATTTTTAAAATATCAAAAGAACTATTCTAATTATACAATTATGAGTTATGAAAATGATATAACGGAGTTTTTTAATTATATTAATAGTGAGGGACTTAATTATAAGAATATAGAGTATAGTGATATTAGGTTTTATTTAATGTATTTAAAAGAAAAGGAGGATAATAATTCTTCTATTGATAGAAAATTAAGTGCTCTTAGAGGTTTTTATAAATATTTAGTTAATGAAGGTATTGTTCATAATAATGTTTTTTCTCTTGTTAATGGACCAAAAAAAAGTAAAAAATTACCTAGATATTTTGATTATAATGAATTAGAAGAGATGTTTTTAATTCCTGATACAAATACTGCTTTGGGACAAAGAGATTTGTTATTACTTGAAATGTTATATGCAACAGGTTGTCGTGTAGGAGAACTTGTAAGTATTAAAGTTAAAGATATAGATTTTAATAGAAGAACTATTTTGATTATTGGAAAAGGTAATAAAGAGAGATATTTAAATTATGGAGAGTATTGTGAGGATATTTTAAAAAAATATCTTAAAGATGGATATTTATCTTTAAATATTAATAAAAGTGAATCCTTATTTTTAAATAAAAATGGTGGGGTTCTTACTGAAAGAGGTGTCAGGTTTATTCTTGATAAAATAATTAAACAAACAGGTATTAATAAGAATATTTCACCTCATATGATAAGACATTCTTTTGCTACACATTTGTTAAATGAGGGGTGTGATTTGTTAACTGTTCAAAAATTATTAGGACATGAAAGCATTAAAGCAACGCAAATTTATACTCATGTTACGACAGATAGATTAAAAGAAGTTTATTATCATAGTTTTCCGAGAGCAAAAAAAGATGATTAATTCATCTTTTTTATTTATTTGACTTTAATTTTTTTATTAAATTAGTTATAATATTTTTAGTTCATAAGAAGAGTGTGATTTTTATGATTGATGAATTTAAATCGATTGGAGAATTATTTGATAGGGTAGAGCCTTCTTTAAAAGTAAAAGTTAAGGAAGGTATATCTTTGGGTTATCAAATTACTGAGAATGATATTTGGGAGTATTTGGTTAATAGTAAATGGAAAAAGGCTAAGAACTTAATGCTTTCGGATGTTGTTGATGACATCCTTAATTTGGATTTAAAAAATATTTAATCACATGCTTTGAAAAGAATTTATATAATGTTTAGGGAGTGAAAAAATGAAGACTAAGAAAAATGGGAAGAAAAGGGTTATTATCTCTTCTACAATTTTAGTTTTATTAATGGTTGGAATTGGTTTTTTGTTTGTGCCATTATTTAAAAATTTAAAATTTGGATTAGATTTACAAGGTGGTTTTGAGATACTTTACAAGGCAACTTCAATAGATGGTTCTAAGATGACTAATGAGAAGATAACTGCTACTTATAAAACTCTTAGTAAAAGAATTGATAGTTTAGGTGTTTCTGAACCAGAAATAGTAATTGAAGGTAATGATAAGATTAGAGTTAAACTTGCTGGTGTTAAAAATCCTGAAGAAGCAAGAACTCAATTAAGTACTGTAGCTACTTTATCTTTCAGGGATACTGAAGATAACTTACTTATGAGCAGTGATGTTTTAAAAGCAGGTGGAGCTAAGATTGGACAAGATTCTGCAGGAAATCCTGCTGTTGCTTTATCAGTTAAAGATAAGGATAAATTTTATGAAGTGACTAATGAAATAAGTAAAAAAGAAGATAATAAGATAGTTATATGGTTAGATTATAATGATTTAAGAGATAGTTATAAGAAAGAAGCTAGTGTTTGTGGAACAAGTGAATCTAATTGTTTAAGTGCAGCAACAGTTTCACAAGGATTTGCATCTGATGTTATTATACAAGGTAATTTTACTCAAGAAGAAGTTAGCAATTTGGTTGATTTAATCAATAGTGGTTCATTGCCAAGTAAGTTAACTGAAATTAGTTCAAATACTGTAGGAGCATCTTTTGGTGAGAAGACTTTATCGACTACACTTACTGCTGGTATTATTGCAATTGCAGCAATTGTATTAATTTTAATTGTTGTATATCATTTTTCAGGATTTATTTCTGCAGTGTCTATGATGATTTATACATTCTTAGTATTTGGAGTGTTCTGGGTAGTAGGTGGAGTACTTACTCTTCCTGGTATTGCTGCTTTAGTTCTTGGAATTGGAATGGCGGTTGATTCTAATGTTATTACATTTGCAAGAATAAAAGAGGAATTATTAAAAGGAAAGAGTCTTCCTAATGCATTTAGAGAGGGCTCTAAATCAAGTTTTAGTGCAATAATTGATTCTAATATAACTACATTAATAGTTGCAATAATTATGTTTAATTTAGGTGAATCTAGTATTAAAGGTTTTGCAACTATGTTGATAATTACAGTTATTGTTACTATGTTTACTATGGTATTCTTAACAAGAACATTATTAAAGTTATTTGTTAAGACAGATTTCTTTAATGATAAGATTAAATTGTTTATCAATGTTAATAAAGAAGATATTCCAGATGTTTCTAAAAATGAAGAAGTTAAACCAAATAGATTTAGTAAGATTAACTTCTTAAAGTATAAAAAGGTATGTATGGGAATTTCATTACTAATTATTTTGGTAGGATGTTTATTCTTAGAATTTAAAGGTTTTAATTTAAGTATTGATTATAAAACAGGTACTGATATTACAGTTGTTACTGAAAAAAAATTATCTAAAGATGGTTTAAATGCAGATATGAAGGAACTTAATCTTAAGGCAAGTAGTATTACTATATCTGATGATGAATCTAGTATTAGAATAGATGATGCTTTGGATGGAGAAACAGTAAAGAAAGTGAATAGTTATTTTGAAGATAAATATGATGCTAAGGTTAATATAGGTGTTGTTTCAAATATAGTTCAAAAAGAATTAGTTAAGAATGCTATTCTTTCCGTATTAATAGCTTTAATAGGAATTATAGTATATGTTTCTATTAGATTTAAATTTAGTTATGCTGTAGGTGGAACTTTAGCACTTATTCACGATGTATTAATTATGTTTAGTGTTTTTGCAATTTGTAGATTCCAAGTAAGTTCTATGTTTATAGCTGCTGTACTTGCAATTATTGGTTATTCAATAAATGATACAATTGTTTCGTTTGATAGGATTCGTGAGAATATAGGGAATGCTAATGATAAGAAAATGACTGCAGATAAACTTGAAGAGATTGCAAATAGAAGTATTCAGGAAACATTTACAAGAACAATATATACAACTATTACAACATTGCTTCCTGTTATCATTCTTATGATTTTGGGTTCTAGTGGAATATTTACATTTAATATTGCAATGTTAATTGGATTAATTGCTGGAACTTATTCATCAATATTTATTGCAACAGTATTCTTCCTAATGCTTGAGAAGAAAAATATTGGAAAAACAGAAAAGAAAAAAAGAATTTATAAAGATAGTCTTGAGGAGAAAAAAGTCAAAGGCGTAAATTGTTAATGAGGGGAGATGAGTTCTTTGTCAAAAAGTTTAGATAATATTAAAATAGAAGATATTTTAGAAAAGGCTAAAATTTATATTGATGATGAAGAACAAATCAATATAGTTAAAAAGGCATATGATTTTGCAGAAGAAAAGCATGCTGGTCAATTTAGAAAGAGTGGGGAGGCGTACATTTATCATCCAATGAATGTTGCCTTAATTCTTACAACAGTATATGCAGATTATGAAACTATTGCTGCGGGGATTATGCATGATATTTTAGAAGATTGTGATTGTACAGATGAAGAAATGAGAGAAGAATTTGGTAGTACAATTACAAAACTAGTTCAAGGAGTTACGAAGTTAAGTAAAATTAATTTTTCAACAGAAAATGAATATTTAATTGATTATTATAAAAAAATAATCGTTGGAATGAGTGAGGATGTAAGAGTTATCATTATAAAACTTGCAGATAGACTTCATAATATGAGAACACTTTGGGCATTGCCTGATCATAAGCAAAAGCAAAAAGCTCATGAGGCACTTGATATTTTTGCTCCAATTGCTCATCATTTAGGAATTCATAGAATTAAAAGTGAATTAGAAGATTTATCACTTAGATATTTAAAGCCTGATGTATTTTATGATATTGCAGAAAAGCTTAATAAGACAAAACTTGAAAGAGATAAAATTGTTTATGATATGCAAGAAGATCTTGCTAAGCTATTGAATGATCATCATATTCCACATGAGATGAAAGGGAGAAGTAAATCAATTTATAGTATTTATAATAAACTTGATAAAGGTAAAAAGTTTAGTGATATATATGATTTACTTGCATTAAGAATTATCGTTAATACAGAGCAAGAATGTTATCTCGCATTGGGACTAATCCATTCTAAGTTTAGACCTCTTCCAAATAGATTTAAAGATTATGTTGCTATGCCAAAACCTAATATGTATCAGTCTCTACATACAACTGTATTTGGAATTGATGGATATTTGTTTGAAGTACAAATTAGAACTCATGAAATGGATGAGGTTGCTGAAAATGGTATTGCAGCACATTGGGCTTATAAAGAAAATAAAGGAAGTCAAAATAGTGCAAATCTTACAAATACAACAGAACAAAAACTTCAATTTTTTAAATCAATTATTGATTTAAGTCATGATAAGATGTCTAGTGAAGAGTTTGTTAATAGTGTAAGAGATGAAGTGTTAAATAATAATATTTATTGTTTTACTCCAAAAGGTGATGTTATTGAATTACCAAAGGGTGCAACTCCAATAGACTTTGCTTACAAGATTCATACAAAAGTAGGAGAATCTACAGTTGGTGCAATTGTTAATAATAATATAGTTCCACTAGATTATGAACTTAAGAATAATGATATTGTTAAAATAAATACTAATAAGAGTTCTACACCTTCAAAAGAATGGCTTAATATGGTTAAGTGTAGTGCTACTAAGAATAAAATAAAATCATTCTTTACCAAAAATGATAAAGATGTTTATATGGAAAAGGGTAAGTATTCTTTAGAAAAAGAACTTAGAAAAAGAAAAATCGTTTTTGGAGATTTCTTTACTGATGAAAATATGAATACTATTTGTAAGTCATTTAAAGTGAATGATTTTGATGATATTTATCTAGGTATAGGAAATGGTAAGATCCCTACAAATAGTGTAATAAATGTAATATTTAAGGACAAGGAAGATGAGCCAGCTCCTAAAGTTGTTAAGGTATCATCTAAGAGTATTGATGCAGATATTATTGTTAGTGGAATAGATAAAGTTAAAGTTAATCTTGCTAACTGTTGTAATCCAGTGTATGGAGATGAGATAGTTGGATATATAACAAAAGGAAATGGTATTTCAGTACATAGAATGAATTGTCATAATTTGGATATGTTGGAAGACAGAACAGTTGATGTTTCTTGGAATAATAATTCTAACAAGAGATATATGTCTTGTATTCTTGTTCATACAAATGATAATGATAATCATATGTTAGATTTAATACAAAGTATTTCTATGACTAATATTAGTGTTGATGGAATAAAAGTTATTAATCATGGTAATAAAAACATTTATGAAATCAATCTATATGTGACAGGTTTAGAACAATTAAATAAATTATTACTTGTTTTAAATAAGAGTAGTTT
>CACXJP010000056.1 GCA_902768065.1 uncultured Erysipelotrichaceae bacterium | reverse complement strand
GATTTACAAGCAGTAATAAAACCAACAAGAGTAATATCAGGACATGGATCAAATGATTCAACAAACTTTACAACAACAGATAAATTATATTTACTATCATCAGAAGAAGTATATGGAATAGATGATGGACAATATCATTTCTATGATACAGCATATGGAACGTCACATCAATTAGAATATTATAGTAATAATGGAGTTACATACTCAACAAATAGTTGGAGTGGAAGAAATCTAGATAAAACAGTTAAACAATATAATTCATCAAATACATGGTGGTGGTTGCGTTCGGCCAATTCTAATGGCAGTAGCAGTTTCCGTGATGTTGACTATGGTGACTTGAACAACAATGATGCTAGTAAGACTTATGGTGTCGCTCCAGCTTTCCGAATCGGGTAAATATAAAATTATAAGAGACAATATTGTCTCTTTTTTGTTATAATACTTCTATGGGTGGTTTGTATGTATTTAGAACATTATAAGAATAGATTAGATGATATACCTTCTTTTTTAAAAAAGTATTTGAATGTACCTTCTTTATGCAGATTGAAGAGAGTTGGATATTTTTGCGGAATGGACTTTGCATCTAAAAATATTTATAATTTTTCTGAATATATTAGTAGATATGATCATTCTTTAACTGTTGCTTTAATGATTTATAAACTTACTGGGGATAAAAAAGTTACTATTGCTGGTCTTCTTCATGATATTGCAACTCCTTGTTTTTCTCATGTTATTGATTATATGAATGGAGATTATATTACTCAAGAAAGTACTGAGGAGTATACTGAGAAGATTATTCTTAATGATAAGGAATTACTTGGTTGTTTAGAATTGGATAATATTGATGTTAGTGATGTTGTTAATTTTAAAAAATATAGTCTTGTTGATTTAGATAGACCGTCTTTATGTTCTGATAGATTAGATGGAATAATACTTACTGGGATGGGATGGACTAAAAATATAAGTCTTGATGATATAGATAGAATAGTTAATTCTATGTGTATTTATAAGAATGAGAATAATTTAGATGAGATTGGTTTAAATGACTTGGATGTTTTAAAAAGAGTTGTGGAAATAAATGATTTAATCAATGTATATTGTCAATCTATGGAAGATAATTATATGATGAATTTACTTGCTGATATTACTAGACTTGGTATTAAAAATAACTTATTTACTTATGATGACTTATATAGATTAACAGAAGTTGAATTGTTTTTTATATTAGATAATTGTAATATAAGTGAAATAAAAGAATTACTATCTTTATTTTATAATATTAAAAAAGAAGATATTCCTGATAGAGAGATGCCTAAAATTAAGATTAGAAAGATTAATCCTATATATAGAGGAAGTAGGTGGAGTGATGTCAAAGATATCTAATGTTATTTTGATGCTTCAATATCTTAGTAATGGTAGAAAATACAGTGTAAAAGAATTATCCGAAAAACTAGAAGTTACTCCTAGAATGGTTAGAATGTATAAAGATGAACTTGAGAAGGCTGGTATTTATATAGATACTATAATGGGACCCTATGGAGGATATGTACTTAATCAAAGTATAAAGATTCCTAAGAGAAAATTTAAGTTAAGTGACTATAAATTTCTTAAAGATTTAGATGTTGCTCCAGAATATAAGGATCAGTTAATGGTTATTGCAGATAAAGTACATGGGGTATATTTTGATTCTAAAGATGAGAGTATTGAACTTAAAGATGATACAAGAAATTATTATAATATCTTTACTAAAGCAATTAAGGAAAAAAGAAAAGTAAAGATAGATTATTATTCTTATGTACATGGGGTTCAAGAAAGAGTTGTACATCCACTAGACTTATTTCTATATAATACTGGTTGGGGTTGTGCTGCTTATTGTGAATTAAAAAATGATTTAAGACATTTTGAATTGAAAAGGATTAGTAAGATAGAATTATTAGAAGAAAAGTTTAAGTAGACGAAATATTTCCTCTTTAAGTGATAAATATTACTTAAGGAGGATTTTTTATGGAAGAATTAATTTTAAATAATAGTTATATTAATTGGATAGAAGGGATTATAAATAAGTATGGTTCAATAGATGATTTATTTTTTGTTAGGAATAATAAGAATGATTTAAGTGATTTAGATAAGGACAATATTTATAGACTTAGGGATTTTTATAGTGAAGTACTAAAATTTGGTAAGAAGGGTGTTGTTGATTATGCTTTAGAATATAATGGTAATAATTATGTTCTTAGTTTTGATGGAGAGTGTTATAGCTGTCGTAGATGTGGTGATGTTAAAGATGTTATTCATTATAGAAATTTTAAAAATAGTTTTAAAAAGAATATGAATGATATATTTGGTGAATTAAAAGATACAGTATGTGATAGTTTAGATAAGACAGATATTGGTGATGTTAATAAGAAATTAAAGAGTATTAATAAACCAACTCTTGTTACTGGAGTAGGTGGGTCTTTTATAGTAAGTGATTTTGCTAGTAAAGTGTTGAATAAGAAAAATAAAATAATAACTAGAAATTCTGAAATAAGGGATTTGCTTGATATGGATTTGACAGGATTTTATAATGTTTTATCTTGTAGTTATTCGGGTTCTAATTATGGTGTTGAAATATCTTTTCTTAATAATCATATCTTTTCTTAATAATCTTAAACATTATTTACTTACTGCGAAAGATAATGATTATAGTGATGTTAATACTATTAAATACAATATGGAAAAAGAAGATAGTTTTATTTCTTTAGGAGCCACTTTAGTACCTTGTAGTATTTTGTTGAATTATTACTTAGATGGGGATAAATCTTTTTTTGATGATATTCATGAATATAAATATAATTTTGATACTAAATGTGATTGCTTTGAAATATTTAGTGGTTATGATACATCTGTACTTAGTAATTATTTAGATTCTACAATTACTGAGGCAGGAATTGGAATTCCTGTTGTTCATGATAAATATTCTTATTGTCATGGAAGAAGTACTCTGAGTGTAAATAGAGATAATATTGCAATTTATTTTAATAAGAATACTGATCTTGATAAGATTATGTTGGAGGAACTTCCTAAGTATTACAAGAATGTTATAAAAATTGATGTAGAAGGGGGTTTAAGAGGAGAATATAAAGCTTTAGTAGAGGTTATGTATCTTTCTAAGTATTTAGCTAGTGAAGCTAGGAAAGATTTGGCTTTAGTTGATTATAGTCCTATAGTAAAGAAATTATATAGATTTAAAGGAACTATGTAGATTTTATTATTATAATTAGATATAATTAGGTTGGTGATTATTATGAAAAAGGTATTGATATGTTCTCATGAGTCTGATGCAGATGGAATAGGGGCAGTTGTGCTTGCTAAAATAGCTTTTGATAATTTGGATTATAAGCTATTTCAAGATCCTAATGATTTAGAAATAAAGTTTAGAGAACTAATTAAAAGTGGTGTTCTTGAAGATTATGATAGGATTTATATTACTGATTTATCATTATTAGAACCTTCTATTTCTATGGTTAATGATTCTAATTTAAGAGATAAGTTATTAGTCTTTGACCATCATCAAAGAGGTATAGAATTAGGTCTTAGAAAATACCCTTTTACTACTATAATTGAAGAGGATGAAAGTGGAAAAAGATGTGGAACTGAGTTGTTTTATAGATATTTAATTAGAGAGGGTTTGATGCCTTACAAGAAATCTATTGAGACATTTGTTGAATATACTAGAGAAGAAGATACTTGGGATTGGAAAGATAATGGAGAAGAAGGTAAAAAGGCTCATATGCTTAGTACTTTGTTCAATATTTACGGGAGAGAAAAGTATGCTGATTTAATGTATAATAAATTAATTAATAATGATGAATTTTATTATACTGATGATGAAATGTTAGTAATCAATGACAAAATAATGGAATATAATAAATTATTAGATAAATTAACTGATGAAATGGAATGTTTTATTGATTCTTTTGGTAATAAGTATGGAGTTTTATTTTCAGAATATCAATATCGTAATGAAATACCTGAGTTTATTATTGATAAGGGAAATCCTTGGAATATTAAATATGTTATTATTGTTGCGATGGATAAAGGAGAATTTGGACAAAAATCTTATAGAAGAATTTCGGAAGAAATAGATTGTAATAAGATTGCTATGCTTCATGGTGGTGGTGGACACGTTGGAAGTGCAGCGGTTAATATTACTGAAGAACAAAAAAATAAAGTAAAAAAATTAGATAGGAAAAATGCTTTAGAATATATTGCCAATTCATCTTATAGTTTGGGGTAGTGTTTATGGATAATCTTAAGAATAAATATAATGGGGTAATTAAAAGTGATATTAATGTTTCTAGAAATAAAAAGATAGTTAGAACAAGTGTTATTGGTATTGTTACCAACTTTCTTCTTGCATTATTTAAAGCGATAGTTGGTTTATTAAGTGGATCAATTGCTATTGTTTTGGATGCTATTAATAATGTAAGTGATGTTGCATCTTCTATAATAACTATTATAGGTACTAAGTTAGCTCAAAAAAAACCTGATAAAAATCATCCGTTTGGACATGGAAGAATTGAGTATTTATCATCAATGGTTATTTCTGTTATCATTATTTATGCTGGTATATCTTCTTTGATTGAGTCAATTAAGAAGATTATTAATCCTAATGAGCTTAATTATACGGTCTTTTCAATAATTGTAGTTGTTGTGGCAATATTTGCTAAAATAATATTAGGTTTGTATGTTAAAAAAAATGGTGAAGATCTTAATTCTAGTTCATTAGTTAATTCTGGTAATGATGCTTTACTTGATGCTGTCATTTCTTTTTCAACTTTACTTGCTGCATTAATCTTTTTGGTTAGTGGTTTTTCAGTAGAAGCTTATCTTGGTGTTATAATATCTCTTGTTATTATTAAAAGTGGTATTGGTATGATAAAAGAGTCAGTTTCATCAATTTTAGGTGAAAGAGTAGATGTAGAATTAATAAGGACAGTAAAGCATACGATTTTATCTTTTCAAGAGGTATTAGGTGTATATGATATTATTTTTAATAATTATGGTCCCAATTCTTATTATGGTTCCGTACATATAGAAATTGCGAATACATATACTATCGATCAAGTAGATGAATTACTTAGAAATATTACTAAAAAAGTATATGAGATAAATGGTGTTATTTTATCAGCAATTGGTATTTATTCAGTAGATGAGAAAAATCCTAAAGCAATAAAAGCCAGAAAGCAAATAAGTAAGTTAATAGATAAATATGACAATATTTTGCAAATGCATGGCTTTTATTATAATGAAGTTAAGAAGATAATTCAATTTGATATTGTTATAAGCTTTGATGAAAGGGAACAGTCTAGTTTATATAATAATATTTATGATGATGTTTTAGAATTATATCCTGATTTTAATGTTATTATTTCTATTGATAGTGATTTTAGTGTTTCTATATAATTAATATTGTAATTATATTTAATTAATGAGATAATTGATGATATGAAGGGAGTAGATAAAATGAAAAAGAGTGATGTTGGTAAAGGATTATTATCATATTTATTAGGATGGATTGGTGCTTTAATAGTTTTATTAGCAATGAAAAATAACACTAAGAGAGATGTTTTAAATGCAGGACAAGGAATTGTAATAAGTGTTGGAAATATCATTTTAAGTAGTATTGCTGCAGTACTTTCTCAATATATACCTTTTGTATCTTTAGGTATTTATGGATTGTATTTAGTGATTATTATTATTTCAATTGTTAATGTTGTTGGTGATAAAGATCCTAAGTTACCAGTTATTGGGGATATTGCAGAATCTTTATTTTCAAAACAAATAGCAGCAGCACCTGAATTTGTTGGTGGTGCGCCACAAGCAAATTTTGATCCAAATACAGGGCAACCAATTAACAATGGAGCAAACTTTGATCCAAATACAGGGCAACCAATTAATGGTCAACAAAATGCTACAAATCAACAACCTCAAGATCCAAATAACACAAATGTGTAAAGTGATTGTTAAATAAAAAGTATTTTTACTTTTTATTTTTTTTATTCATTGAATTCAATAATTTTGTATGATATATATTAGTTATAGTAGGTGATTGTATGAATAGGATAAAGAATTTATTTAAATATATTTTTGTATTTGCTTTAGCATTATTTTTTGTTGATAATGTGTATGCTACTAGTAATATTTCTGTTGGTGTAAGAGCTGTTACTCCAGGAAAGAAGATATGTGCTTCTTCAAATGTTTTTGGTAATGCACATTTGTATGGATGGGATTATAATTCTGACCAACCTATTTCAGTATGGCCTGGCGAAGCAATGACTAAGAATGATGATAATTTTTATTGTTATACTGTTCAAAATGGTAAAACATTCAATATGGTTTTGTTTAATAATGATTATGATGCTCAAACAATTAATTTGTCTACTATCATGGATGATTCTGATTTGATTAATGATTACTTATATATATTTAATACGCCATATGATGGTAAGTATATTGGTGAATGGTATGTTTATGATACTTCAGGTTTAACTACTTTAGTTAATTCAACAACAAATAAGGTTGAAAAACGTCTAAAATATACTAAAAGAACATATAATACATTAAAAACAGAATATGATAATTCAAATGAAATAATTAACTATGATAATCCTTATGGTTCTACAGATACTCCTCTTGTTATTCATAAGAATGACTCATCTGAAGGGGTAGTTTATACCAGTAGATATGTTGATGCTTATAATGGTCTAACTAATGCTGTTGAAGGATTAAAAGATAGAATTCCAATTGTAGTTAATGATGATTTGATTACAGGTGAATTGAGTGCTAGTTATACTGATGAAGCTGAACAATCAAATTATATTATAAGTATTAATGCTGAACCAATAACTGGTTATGATGTTTCTGAAGTTACTGCTCATGCAATTACAGGATATAATGGTACGGAACCGGTTTTGGGTAATGAAATACCAGTTACTTCTAGTGATGGACATTATTATGCTGAGTTTGATGAGGAATTTGCAAGTAATATAAAAGGAGTATATGTTAATGCTGATTTTATAAAGAAAACTTATAAGATTAAATTTAAAATTGATAAAAATGGAAAAGTTATATATATAAAAGATGGGCAAGAAATTGATTTATATGGTCTTGTAAGTATAGAACATAGTGGTAATTTACTAGCTAAAATAGTTGCAAATGAAGGATATGTATTAAAGTCAGCTATGGTTAATGGTACTTCAGCTTCTGTTAGAAATAATACATTAAATATTGAAGATATAGGAGCAGATCAAGAGGTTGAATTATTCTTTACTTTAAAGAGTTATACAGTTAGTGTAGATGATGTAGATTATATATTTACTCATGGAACAACTTATGATCAGATTGTTGCAATGTTAAATCCACATAAAGATGGTTATACATTTGTAGGTCTTGTTGATAAGAATAGGGAAAGACTTTCAAAAGACTATAAAGTTGTAGGTAATGATACTCTTTATACGTTATTTAGAAATGATGATGAAATAATTAATCCAGAAACAGGACTTAATGTATTAAAGGTCATTATAATATTTATATTTGTAATTACATTACTATATATAAATGGAAAAAGTATTGAAAAAAATAAGAAAAAAAGATTAAACAAATAAGCAAATAGCTTATTTGTTTTTTTACATATAAAAATGTAAAGTCAAAAAAAATAAATGAATGATATTGACAAAAGAAAAAATTTAGATAATAATAGTATCATAAGTTATGATAGTTGTTGTCAATTTATTAAACTTAGTTTCTATAACTAGATAGATAAATATTTAGTTGTTTTATTTACTTAGGTAGATATTATAATTCTTTATTTTCTATTAAGAGTGTAGATATTACAATTTGTTGTTCTATTTATGTAGATGTTATAATTTGTTATTATATTTATATATGTTAGATATTATAATTGATGATTATATTTATAGCGTGTAAATATTTTATTAGTTGTTTTATTTGTATATATAGATGTTCTAATCTGTTGTAATATTTATTCTTATTTAGATATTCTAATTAGTTAGTTTGTTTACAGACGTTCTAATTAGCTGATCTATTTATATAGAACATAGATATTTTAATAATTTATTATATCTATTTTTTAGTTGTCTTATTTCTTAGATGATTCAATTGTTTAATCAGTTGTTTTATTTATGTAGATGTTTCAATTATTCAATTAGTTGTCTTATTTTAAGATATTTCAATTATTCAATTAGTTGTTTTATTTTAAGATGTTTTAATTATTTAATAGATACAATACTTTGTTACTATATTTATTATGTAGATATATTAATTAGTTATCTCGTTTGATATTAATTAGTTGGTCTATTTGAATTGTATAGATATTTCAATATGTTGTCTTATTTATGTTAGTTGTCTTATTTATTTTATAGATATTATAATTAATTCTTGTTTGATGCATTGATATATACTATGTTTACAAAACAAAATAATTATCTAAGTAACTTATATACATTTTCATTAAAAACGTTCTTGAAGTACATTTTTACTGATAATTTAAATGTATTAGAGATAAACGATATATGTATTGATTGGAGAAATTGAGATCAATGGTCCTTATATTTATTTTTAAGAAAGTGTATGGGAAGGAAAACCCATGTTGATAGTGGCTATATAATCAACGAGTTATAAACGCCGTTTTGTAAAAACCAGTTGTGATAATTTTATCAGAATTTGATCAACCATAAAATATTTGTTATTTTTAAGAATATAATGTCGTTGTTTTATATTCTTTTTTTTTGTAAAAATTTATTTATATTTTGACATTTTTATGATACTATTATCATAGTAGGGAAGTGCGAAGGTGATTTGGTGTGAAAATATATTTATATTTAAGTAATCAAGTTAAAATATTTTACTTACCAGAGATTGTTTCTGGTAGTTATTCTTTTGACATGGATGAAAATGAAGTAGATAAACTAATCAATGTTAATTCTAAAGATGGAAAATGGATTTTATCTTCTACTGATGTTTGTAAGGTTTTAAGTGGTAGTCAATATGTTGCTGAAGATGAATTATTACCTTATAAATTCTATGTTATTACAAGAGAAAAAGTTAATTTTTTGATATATGTAACTGACTATGATGAAAAGAATTTTAAATCTTATGCTTATGGTAATGAGTTTGAAATAAGCGTTGGCGTAGATAATGCAACTAGTGTATATAGTTGTCCATATATCAAACAATTATCTTTCAAAATTCTTTATAAAGATAATAAACTAGTATTACAAAAATCTAATGCTGGAACATATTTGAATAAAAAGAATCCTGTTGGTAATGAGATATTATTAAAAATAGGTGATGAGATATCATTGTATGGTGCGAGAATTCTAATTCTGAATAAAATAGTTATTGTTTATTCAGATGATAATGTATTTTCTATAAATGCAAGTTCAGCTCATTTAAGCCCCTATAATTTAATTGTTAAAAATGATTATAATGATTATGAAGTAAAAGATAGAGATTTATTTACTGATGATGATTACTATTTTAAGTCACCTCGTTTAAGGAGAGTAATTAAGGAAAAAGAAATTGAATTATCAGATCCTCCATCTGTTTCTCAAGCTGAAGATTTACCTTTTATTTTGACAGCTGGGCCTATGGTTACAATGGCTGGAGCTTCTGCTTTTACAATGATTACACCAATTGTTAGTGTTATTTCTGGTCAAGCAAAGCTTTCATCAGTAATTGGGCAAATAATACCTGGTGCTTTGATGTTGGTTTCTTCTCTTTTATGGCCCGCTGTAATAAGTATATATAATAAGAGAAATAAAGCTAAAAAGGATAAAACAACTACTGAAAAATATAATAAATATTTAAAAGATAAAGAAGATGAATTAATAGAAGAAACTAAATTACAAAATGATATTATTATAGAGAATGTTATTTCATTAGATGCATGTTTAGAAAATTTAAAAAGAAGAAAAATTGGTTTTTGGGATAAAAGAATTGATCAAAGTGACTTTTTAGTAGCAAGAGTAGGTGTTGGTGATGAGTTACTAAAGGTAAAGGTTAAGGATCCTAAAGATGGATTTAGTGCAGATGAAGATGAATTAAAGAAAAAAGTTAAGGAACTTGTTGAAAAATATAAATATATTAAAGATGTACCCTGAAAAGAGTCATAATTTTATAAATAATGTTTTATTTCAGTTCTTAACATTCTATGGATATGATGATTTAAAAGTTGTTGTATTTACTAGTGAACAAGATGAAAAATATTGGGATTATTTAAAATATCTAAATCACAATATGGTTAATGATAATAGTTTCCGTTTCTTTGCAACTGATGAAGATAATGCTAGTAAAATTATTGATTATTTATCGCAGTTAGTTGAATTTAGAAAGTCTCAATCTGATAAGCCAGATTCACCACCAAAGCCATATTTCTTAATTATTGTAGATAACTTAGATATTATTAAGAAAAATAATATTGTTGAAAAGATTTCTGAGATAAAAGATAATGTTGGATTTAGTTCTATAATATTAGAGAGAAAATTGAGTAAGTTGCCTAGTTTGTGTAACAATTTTATAAATCTTGATGATGGATTATCTGGTATCTTGAAGAATTCTTATGAAGATCAAGAACAACAGATGTTTAAAGATGAAATAAATCCTAACATTAATATGATGGAAGTTGCAAAAATACTTGCAAATATTCCAATTGAAATTACATCAGATGATGAAGATGCTGGTGAATTACCCGAGGCTATCACTTTCTTAGAATTGCTTAAAGTTGGTAAAGTTGAACAATTAAATATCATGAATAGATGGAATACAAATGATTCTACAACTAATCTTAAAGCAGAAGTTGGTGTAGATCCAGGTGGTAAATATTTATATTTGGATTTACATGAAAAAGCGCATGGACCACATGGACTTATTGCTGGTATGACTGGTTCAGGTAAGTCAGAGTTTATTATTACATGGATTTTATCTGTATGTATGAATTTTTCTCCTGATGATGTTGCTTTTATATTAATTGACTACAAAGGTGGTGGATTAGCTTATGCCTTTGAGAATCAAGTGACTGGTGTTAGACTTCCACACTTAGCTGGAACAATTACTAACTTGGATAAGTCTGAAATTAATCGTACTTTGGTAAGTATTGATAGTGAGGTAAAAAGAAGACAAAGTATATTCAATGAGGCAAGAGATAAGCTTGGAGAAAGTACAATAGATATTTATAAGTACCAAGGTTTTTATCATGACGGAAAACTTGATGAACCTTTACCACACTTGTTTATAGTCTGCGATGAGTTCGCCGAACTTAAATCTCAACAACCTGATTTCATGCAGAATTTGATAAGTGTAGCTCGTATCGGACGTTCCCTTGGAGTTCACTTGATACTTGCAACACAAAAGCCTAGTGGTGTTGTAGATGAACAAATTTGGTCAAACTCTAAATTTAGGGTTTGTTTAAAAGTTCAAGATGCTAGCGATTCAAACGAAATGTTAAAGAGAGAGGATGCTGCTTCATTAAAGCAGACTGGTCGTTTCTATTTACAGGTTGGTTATGATGAGTATTTTGCATTAGGTCAATCCGGATGGTGTGGTGCGAAATATTATCCATCTGATGTTATTCAAAAGTCTGTTGATAAGAGTATTAATATTTTGGATGATGTCGGAATTGCTATTAAGAGTATTCAATCTGGTTCTAAAACTGCTCAAGGTGAAGCACAGGGTGAACAACTAGCTGCAGTATTGAACGAAATTATAAATGTTTCAAAACAATCAAATAAGGTTGTAAGAAGACTATGGTTGGATAATATTCCTGAGGTTATTACAATTGATAATACTATTAAGAAATATAATATTGATTCTAGTAAAAAGGACTTCAGTTTGTTAATTGGAGAGTATGATGCTCCTGAACTTCAACAACAACATCCTTTATTATATAATTTATTGTCCGATGGTAATCTTTCAATTGTAAGTACAGATTCACAAGAAACAGAAGAATTCATAAGTACTTTATTGTATGGTATTGTTTCAAATTATACTCCATCTGAGGTATCATATTGATTATGGATCACAAAATTTCCAAAGACATAGTAAATCATTGCATTGTGGTGGTATTGTTACTCCTGGAGATACTGAAAGTTATAATAACTTATTAAAGATAATCACTAATGAACAAAAAGAAAGAAAGAGAATTCTATCTGAATATGGTGGGGATTATCTTGATTATGTAAAAGAGAATCCTGGTAAGATGCCAATTATGCTTATTGTAATTAATAACTGGGAGTCTATTTTGGAAGCAATGTTTGATATAATTGAAACACTTCCTGGAATGTCTCGTGATTCCGAGAGATTTGGTATAGTATTCTTAATATCTAGTAGTGCTTTACTTTCTTCAAAGGTAGAACAAACTATGAACTCGCATTTTGCATTTAAACTTAAGGAAATTGCTGATTATGGATCATGCTTTGGTGTTAGAGAAAGAAAAGAACCTAAAAGCAATTTTGGTAGAGGTATTTGTATAAATGAAGATACTTTGCATGAATTCCAGCTTGCATTTATAGCTGAAGATAAGGTAGAAAGA
This sequence comes from uncultured Erysipelotrichaceae bacterium, assembly GCA_902768065.1. The sequence continues at coordinate 8,562 of CACXJP010000056.1, read as the reverse complement.
AACAATATATTGTTACAGGCTTTTGAAAAAGTTAAAAACTCTAATGTTGAGCCTGCATTAAAAATACCTGCATTACCTGATCAAGTTATGCTTGATGATGTTAAGGGCAAAATTAAGGGTGCTAAGAGACTTCCTGTTGGAATTGAACGTGGAACATTGAAGATTAGATCATTGGATCTTACTGTAGAAACAGGAAAATTAGTTATTTGTTCAAAAATAAAATATGCTGCAACCTTTATGAAGAATATTGTTAAGGAAATTCAGTATGCAAAAGAAAATCTGGTTATTTTAGATCCAACTCAGGTACTTGGAGATTTGAAAGGTAGCGTAACAAATTATTATGATTCTGATTTTGATAATGTTTTGGAGAAAATTAAGAAATTCATCCAAAATCAAAAATCTAAGGATGTTAATAATATTATTGTTATTATATCAGTTAATAAACTAATATCTAGTTTAAATGATGAGAGTATGGCTTTTTCTGATTTTGTTGATGAGTGTGCTAAATCTGGAAATTCTTATATATTAGGTGTTGATGAATCATCAAAGATAAAGAATTATATGTTTGATAATTGGTATGGTAAGTTTGATGTTTCAGAAGGAGTATTTGTTGGAAATGGTGTATCAGATCAGAGTATATTAAGAATTTCTACTATTACAAGGGAAATGTCCGATCCAATGCCTCCTAATTATGGATATTATATTTGTGAAGGAATGCATTATGTTGTTAAATTAATTGAATTTGAGAAAATCGAGGTTGATCAAGATGATGAAGAGTAAGGTTATAATTAAAGCAATTTTCCCTTCGTTGGATAAATGTTATGATATTAAAATTCCGGTTAATGAAATTATGTGGAAAGTATCTAAACTTTTAGCTAAAGCAGTCTATGACATTAATGGAATTAATATTGATATTATGAATAGTTCCTTTGTTCTAATGAATAAAACATCTGGTACTATATATGATTTAAATACAACAGTAATTGATTCTGATATTAGAAATGGTACAGAAATCGTATTCTTTAAAGTAGGATAAAAAAGATGATATATTCATCTTTTTTTTGTTGATTTTACAAATTTACATTAATATACAATTATATAATAAATTAGTGTTTGACTTTTATATTTTTCATGTTGTATAATTTTATTAAAGATAGGTAATCTCTGTCTTAAAAAAAATTATAGGAGTGTGATTAAAGATGGATCAAAAGTTAGTACAAGATCGAAGCCAACTTCAACCATTATGTGATAAGATTTATGATAGTATGAAGAACATGTGTGATACAGTTGACTTAGAGATAGGTAAATTCAAGGAGACAATGCATGGTATCTGTGCTGACCCATATATGGCAAGTACTGAAACTAATTCTCAAACACAAGAGAAAGGTTTCACTTATGTATTAAGAGAAGTTGTTAAAGAATTAGGACAAACTCTTGATAAGAATTATGGATCAATGGTAGATGTTTTAACTGGTACAATGAGAACTATGTTAACTGCTCACGGATTTTCTGAATCCCCAACAGGAACTAAGAAAGGAACTTTATCATTCAAAGAACCAGAAGCATTCTATGCTAGTTTAGTACAAGGTGGTGTTGGTGTACCTGATAAAACTACTGCTCAAGATAATACTAAAAAAGCTATCAATGATTTAGCAACTAAATTATCTGGACATGCACAAACATTAAAGAGCGATATTCAATCTATTTTAGCTAACGCTTTTAAAGAGGAAACTCTTCAAAATGCAGCTCAATTACTTGGAAGTCAAATTATTAAAATTACTGAAAAGGGAATGAATTCAATTGCTCAATGTGCTTCAAGTCACATTGGTGGACACGTTCAATTATTAACTTCTGCTACAAATGCAGCTGCTAAGAAAATTGATGAAGTTAGAAGCTCTGCAAATACAAGTGAATAATTTTACTAGTATTATTAGTAATCAAAAATGTGTGTTTTCTTCGGAAATACACATTTTTTTGTTTATTTAGAAAAGGATAAATTATAAAAAATATTAATAAACTATTTTCAATATTTTATTTATGATAGGGAGATTATGTAGATTTTAATTTTTGGTTTACTTTAATTGTGCACTTTTAATAATAATCAACAAAACTATAATTTATTTTATTGCTTATTTTTTGTTTTTGTAATATAATTGTATTATATGAGTATAGGCTAGGAGGTTCATTATGGACGATAAAACTAGATTAGTAAATTTTTATAATCAATTGATATCTATTTATAATAATATGGGAGTAATAAGCAACAATATGAATAATTTGATTGATTGTTTAGATAGCAATTTTACAGTAAATGATAGATGTGTTGAAAGAGATGCTATTGTAAATGCGCAATCAAAGTTATTATCTGTAAGAGATAATTTAAATAGACAGTTATTAGAGTATATAGAGTATTATTTATAGATTAGAAATTTGAGAGAAAGGATTTATTGATAGGATTATACAATTATGTATTTTTCATCAGGGTTTGTTTTATGATTAATGTAGATGTTTCAAAATTAAGAGAAGGTATTAGAGATTATAACAATATTTTAAGTAATTTATCTACTAATGATGCTATGATTGAGAGTAAATTTAATGAATTAGCAAGTATTTGGAATGATCCTAATGCACTTAAGATGTTTAATAGTGTTAATCCTAATTTAAGACGAGTTAAGTATCTTGAGAGTGATATAAAGTCTCAAATTGCTGCATATAGCTATGCTTGTGAAAATTATAGTAAAATTGGTAATAAGATTAAATTTAATAATTATAATATTGATTATATTAATAGAAATTTAAATAATATTATTGATCAGTTTGAGTATGTTTTAGAACAATTTGGATGGTTTGGAATTGAACAAGGAAGATCTAGTTGGTTCCCTAAAATTTCTACTTTGATGGATATGCGTTCTGATTTTTGTAGAGCATATTATAAATTTGATGATGTAAAAGAAACTATTCAAGACAAAATGGGTCAGATTTGCAAGATAGAAGAAAATATGGCTGGTAAGGTTAATAATATAAAAGTTGAAAATATAACAGCTGATAATTTTGATTTATATAATAGATAAAGTATTTAAATTATGGAGGTGATGCCCTATCGCAGGTGAAGGAATGCATGATAGATATGCTGTGGATAGATTATTAAATTCAATAAATTATTATGTTGGTAGAAATGAAAATATCTCACAGAGTCTATTAAGAGTCAAGAGTTCTTTAAGTTCAGCTTATAGTTCTAGTTATACTGGTACTTTGAATGGTAATAACAATACTATTTATAATTCTTTTAAAGCTAATACAAAGAACAATAGAGGATACTGTAATTTTACAGTTAGAAAGAAAGAAGCTATTATTAGTGCGCTTGGACGTGCTGCTAAGAATATTAAAGATACAAAATTAAGTAAATAAAAAACAAGCAATGTATTGCTTGTTTTATTTTTTATTAACAGGATTATATCCATATAGATAAAGATTACCGTCTTTATCTTTTTTAAATTCATATTTGTATAATTGTAGTTTATTTAATTCTTCAGTTGGTTCTTCTAAAAATACTTTATTATTACATATACCATTAAAGACTTCTTTTCCTGTTAAAAAGTCGTATAGTGTAATTGCTTCTCCTGTAAGACAATTTCCGTTGTAGTATCCTTCATATACGTAGAAAATATATAGATCTTTTTCTTCTTTGTATTTGTAGAACTTTGAATATTTTCTATAGTTTTCTGAATCATTATAATTATTTAAATTTACTTTGTAATATGTTGATGTATTACTTGTATTTACATTATAATTGCCATAATTATCAATATATAATTTTATGTTGTTTGCAACTAGCTTTGTTTCTGAATTAAATACATCTAATACACCGGACTTTGCTATTTGATCTTTATCTATACATATGCTTGTTTGATTTGTTCCACATGAATATGTTGCTATATTATTTTTTATTGTGTATGCAAGTATTATACTTTGTCTTGTTTCTTCTGGTAAATTATCAAAATTACTAAAATATTTATTTGAAATATTAAACTGAATAGGTAATGAATTAATTATTTTTAATCCATCATTAATATTATCATATTCTTCTGTATCACTATATTTATAGTCTTCGATATCTGTTTCAAAGGCATAGAAGATAGTTGCTAGTGATAGTAGATTAAATGATATGAATAATAGTATTAGTGCTATCAGAGTGTAATATTTTATTTTTTTCATTTTTTCACCTACTTAAAGATATATTTATAATAATCGTTATATTGCATACTAACTGATATATCATATCTCTCATTAACATCATTAGTTATTTTTGTAATATATTTTTCATCAATTTTATTTGTGTAATTATTAAATGTTCCATTTTCAGTATTATAACTGCCCATTTCTGTTACCCAGCTTCTATCTGGAAGAATTGCTATTCCTTCGCTGTTTTCGGCCATTATGTCTTTTCCAATTAATAGTCTTGAGTCATATTTAATATCTAACATATTTAATACGGTAGGTAGAACATCAATATTCATTGCATATTTATTAATTTGTTTATGCTCTTTTAAAGTGCTATTATATATAATTAATGATCCTCTATTTCTATCAAATTTATTATTTCTATCTACTGATGATAATGAACTCATTTCACTATCTGAAATATAATATGGTGTATGATCACTTGAAATAATAATTAATGTATCATCTAGTTTATTTGCTTCTTCTAGGCTTGTAACTAATTTATTCATTGCCAAATCAAAATCTATATTTGCTGCTAGATAGTATTTTATTGATGATGAATAGGGTAAATTATTTACTTTATCAAGATGTTTTGTTGATATAAAATTACTTGAATCATATGAACCATGTCCACTTAATGTAATATAATAAGCATAGAATTTATCCTGGTTTATAAAGTCTCCAATTGATTGATCCATCATTTCCATATCACTTCCATGGAAATATTCACATCTCATATCAAATCCATCTCCACAATATCTATGACCATCGAAGTTTAGTGTTTCAAAGTATGAACTTCTTCTATTGTAGTAACCAGTGTAGTCATGATATACGTATGTTTTATAACCTTGTTGTTTTAATTGTTTTGGTAATAGATATGGATTTGTATTATATACCATATCTATTAAACTATAGTTTTCACCAATAATTGGAAGCGTAGCCCATTCTAACATATATTGTCCATCTGCTGTTGATGCTGGGTACTTTGGTGAGAAATAATTATTAAAAACTATACCTTCATTTTTTAATTTATATAGAGTAGGAGTAACATCTTTATTGATTGCTATTTCATCTAGTGACTCTGCCATAATAAATATTACATTTTTACCTTTAAAAATTCCTGTATATTCATTTTGCTCTGTTGGTTGTTGATTACTGAAATAATTATGTAAATATTTAATTGATTCATTTGATTCATTCTTAATCAAAGAATCAAAATCTATATCTTGATCTATATTATAATTTGATGCTTTTTGATTAGACAATGCTGTTAAATTGTTTGTTAAAATATCTTCTTCAAATGATAGCTTTGGATTGAATCCAAAGAGCTTTCTTTCTAAACTTAGGGATGCTGATGCAAGTAATCCCATTTTTTTAACATTCATTATTGGTAAATTCTTTTTGTATACTAAATTATATAAACTGTTCTGACCATCTTTATTAACGAAATTTACTGATACCATTGAATATCCAAAACATAGAATCATTACTGTTGTAATTACTGATGCTTCTAATTTACTTATTCTATTTACTTTTGGCATTTTTACAATGATAATTATTGTTGGTACAAGCATTAATAAAATATAAATTATATTTTGGAAAATAGTTAATAATACTTTATCATATCCATCTTTTAAGGCTCCTGCGAATTGTATTCCATTGAAACTGAAAAATGATTCATATATACTGAAATATACTAATTCTGCAGAATAGATTATTACTGTAAGTATAAATATTACTCTCATTATATTGGTATTTATTTTTTCTTTTTTAGTTAATGATGAGAGTATTGTAAATAATCCAGAAAATATTATTGTTACAAAAAATGTAAATAATAATCCTGATAAAGATATATTTTTGAAGCATGCTATATGAAAAATCACTTCTATAACCAATAAAAAAGCTATATATCTGAAAAACGTTTTTTGCATATAGACACCTTCTATTTTATTCTCTATAATAATTATAATATTATTCGTTTTATAAATAAATATTTTATTTTCTTGTTTACACGTTGTTTTGTAAAATAAAATTGATTAGTATGATATAATGTTCTTATATGACAATATGGAGGTTAATATGCTTAAAAAGAGTGCAGGAATATTAGTATATAAAATTGAAAATAATGAACCAAAGGTTTTACTTAGTCATTTTGGTGGACCATTTTGGGAAGGTATTGATAAAGGCGGTTGGTCTATACCAAAAGGTGAGTTAGCTAAAGATGAAAACATTTTAGATGCTGCAAAAAGAGAATTTAAAGAAGAAACAAATTTAGATCTTGATGTGCAACTTAATTATCTTGGAAGTAAAAAGGTTAGTCATAGGAAATTAGCTATTATTTTTTATGCTTTAAAAGATTTTGATTTGAGTAAATGTAAGAGTAATACTTTTAAATTGGAATATCCAAGTGGTTCTGGGAAGTACTGTGATTTTCCTGAAATGGATAAATATGAATGGATGGATATTTCTAAAGCCAAAGAAATGATAATAGCTAATCAATTATATTTTATTTATAAATTGGAGGATATATTAAATGGATATTAGTAAATATTTAAATAATGATTTATTAATAATGATTGTTAAATCTCTTTTTTCAATCTTAATAAGTATAATTATTTATAATGTATTTGTAATGATTATTGGTTCAAGTATTAATAGGGATGGTTTAGGTAAATTATCTACTAAGAAGAAAGCTACTTATTTAAAAATGTTAAAGAGTATTATAAGATATGTATTAATTGTAATAAATGTATTAGTAATACTTAAAATTTTTGGAATAAATATTACTTCTATGTTAGCTGGTGTTGGGATAATTGGTATAATTCTTGGTTTTGCAGTTCAGGATGCATTAAAGGATATTATTAAAGGTATTGATATTATTGCTGATAATTATTATCAAGTTGGGGATGTTATTAAATATGAAGATATTACTGGAAAAGTTATTTCCATTGGATTAAAGACAACTAAATTAGAAGATGTTAATACATTTAATATTGTTTCTATTTCTAATCGTAATATTGAAAAGGTTGAAGTTGTTTCTAATTTAATTAATATAGATGTTCCAATTTCATATGAAGTTAGTTTAGATAAAGCCGAGAAAGTTATTAATGATATAGTTGAATCTATAAAGAAACATGAAGGTGTTAATAAATGTGAATATAGAGGAGTTAATGATTTAGCTGATTCTTCAATTAAATATCAAATTAAGGTTTATTGTAATCCTATTAATAAAGTTCAAATTAGAAGAGATTCACTTAGATATATTTTAGTTGGTTTAGATAAACATCATTTATCTGTTCCTTATAATCAAATTGATGTTCATCAAAAATAGAGAGGTGTTTTATGGAAAAAGAATTATATTTAAAATATCCTAGTCTTGATGATGAAGAGGAATGGATAGAATATACAAGTGAATATTTTGATAAAAATAGTAGTTGTGTTGTTTCTGGATTTAAAAATGGTGATAGTTATAAAGATTGGTTAAAAATAAGAGATGATGAAAGAAAAGGAATAGTAGAAGAAGGTAGAGTTCCAGCATCATTTTATTTTATGATGGATGAAGATAAAATAATTGGATGTATATCTATTAGGCATAATCTAAATACAGAATCTTTGAGAAAATTTGGTGGGCATATTGGTTATAATATAAGACCAAGTGAAAGAGAAAAAGGTTATGGGACTGAAATGCTTTATCTTGCTTTGTTTAAGTGTGAGGAATTAGGATTAAGTGATGTTATGATTACTTGTAAAAAAGATAATATAGCATCAGCAAAAGTGATTGAAGCAAATGGTGGTAAATTACATGATGAGGTTTATATACCAGAAGAAGATGATATATTTAGAATATATTGGGTTAATGTATATGAGTCTTTATTAAAAAATGATATTGGTAAAATTTTATAATTATAATAAACAAATAGAATAGAGGGATTTTTACATGGAGATTTTAGTTGGTATTATACCAGGAATAGTACTGAGTATTTTGTTTTTAATTAATGATAGAAAACTATCCAAAGAGAAAATATTTAATGTTATTATATTGGTTATTTTAGGTGCTATTGGATCTTATGTTTGCTATAGATTTGAGATGCATTATGGAGGCTATTTTAAGAAAGTAAAGGATTCAACTTATTTGGAAGTTTTGTTTTATGCGGTATTTGGTGTTGCTATATTTGAAGAAGGATTTAAATGGTTTATAACTTTATTAGTTTCTTTTTTTTCTAAAATAGAAGATAGCTATGACATTGTAACATATGCAATATTTGCAAGTATTGGTTTTTTAACATTTGAAAATGTTATTTATTATGTAATTCCTTATGGTATGGGAGCTGCAATATCTAG
>CACXJP010000055.1 GCA_902768065.1 uncultured Erysipelotrichaceae bacterium | reverse complement strand
CCATTGACGAATATTCCTAACTGCTGTCTCCCGTAGGAGTCTGGGCCGTGTCTCAGTCCCAGTGTGGCCGATCACCCTCTCAGGTCGGCTACGCATCGTTGCCTTGGTAGGCCGTTACCCCACCAACAAGCTAATACGGCGCAGGCTCATCTTCAAGCGAAGCTTTAAAGGCTCCTTTTAATAAAGAATGAAGTATCGTTCTCAATATCATCCGGCATTAGCAATCATTTCTAACTGTTATTCCAGACTCGAAGGTAGATTACCCACGTGTTACTCACCCTTGCGCCACTAAGCGGGGATCCAAGTCCAAGTTTGAGCAAGCTCGCACTCTTCATTGGGCCGCTTCGTTCGACTTGCATGTCTTAGGCATGCCGCCAGCGTTCATCCTGAGCCAGGATCAAACTCTCAAAAAATATATTTTTGTTTGTTTGTTCAATTTTTCCTAGCTACTCAAAATTGACGTTTTGCTTAGTTTTCAAAGATCATAACTGCTTTTTCGTTGCAGCAACAATAATATATCAAATCTTTTTTTCAAAGTCAACACTTTTTTTATTTTTTTTTAACTTTTTTTTTACAAAAGATTTGTACATTATTTTACACAACTTATTTGCTATTTTTTATTTCATCTAAATAGCTTTTAAAAAACGTTTATAAGCATTTCTAATACTTTACAGTTTTTTGCAAGTTGCTCATTTAATATATCAAATCAAATTTTAAAAGTCAACACATTTTTTTATTTTTTTTAACTTTTTTTTACATTTGATTTATACATTTTTTTACACAACTTTTTTTGATTTCCTTTTATATATATAAGGTTATTCAAATTCTTAAAAAAATGATTTTTCAGCAATACTTTACACGTTTTTCTCGCAAGTTGCTCATTTAATATATCAAATTGTTTTTTTAATGTCAACAAAAAAATTAATTTTTTTTTGATACTCTACGCGCTGTTGTTTTTTACTTTGCTGTAATATCAACAAATTATTCATTTTACTTTTTTTTGCATTTTTTTTAACATTTATATTCTCTTCAATTATAAGTGTGTTTTTTAGCAGTTTTTTTACCATTAAAATGTATCATTTTATAGTGCTTTTTAGGCTTTTTAGGCAAAAAAAATCTACATTATTATATTAATATGCAGATTCTAAAAAATATTTCTATTCATCTTTTGCTTGTTCATTATACAAATTACAGTACTTTGTTATTATTTCATGATCAAAAGCTCCACTTTTTTCTCTAACCTTATTAATTAACTTAGTAAGTTCAGTTTTTAAGATATAGTCAATCTTTTTATCATAATGCATTAAGCTTTTATGATATCTATACTCTCCTCTATCTAATACTTTAAAACTCCCATCAGGAAATACTCTTAAATCTAAGTCGTAATCTATATACTTTATTGTATCTTCCTCTATAATAAACGGAGATGCCATATTACAATAGTAATAAATCCCATTTTTTTTGTATTGTCCAATAATATTGAACCAATCATTTTTAAAGAAGAACAATACTGCGGGCTCTTTTGTTCTCCAAGTCCTTCCATCAGACTCTGTTACTTTTGTTTTTTTATTCCCAAAAATTAAATAGTCGTCATGAATTTCTAATAGAACAGCTTCGTCCCAGGCTCTATGAATGTTACCATCGTGTTTATAAGCATGAATTTCATATTTTTTCCCTATTTCTAAGTTTTCTACATTCATGAAATATTACCTCAAAGTCATTATACTATCTTTTTTGTTTTTTTACAAATTAAAAGAGCCATTTCTGACTTTTTATTTCTTATTTAATTCTCTTATTCCCCAAAATGCTACAGCTATAATAACACCAATTATTAATGTACCTACAAATACATTATCTATTTTACCTTCTAAAAATGAATTGATTTTTTCATTTAAATCATTCAATCTATCAACTATTCCAATTATTTGTGGATAATAATTATTCATTATTTATCCTCCTTTTTTTTCTTTTCTTCTTTTTTTTCGACTGTTGTTTCTTCTATTACTTCTGCATCTTTTATATTTTCTTCAATAGAATTTTGTATTTTTTTAAATGTTTTACTAATTACAAATGTTGATATTAGATCTAGTATTGAATAGATTAATATAAATATTCCTACTATTCTAGTTAATAATATAGCTCCTTTAAATGGATTAAATATTAATACAATTCCACAAACAACCATTATTATTGACAATACTAGTGTGGATAGCCATAAGCTATTCTTTTCCTTATATAGTTCAAAACTATACTGTAATTTTGTGGCACTGTTAATTATTATTACTAAGCCTAATACAAATGGAATGATACTTGCAATTGCTTCTGGATTTTGAATTACTATTACCCCAAGAATTACACATACTATTCCATATACTATATCTAAATCATTTTTAGATCTTTCTTTGATGTTTTTAAAGAATGACAATCCTGCTATTACTCCTAGAGCTATTAATAAGCCACCTATTACATATGAAATTGTTATTATAGTAGCTTCTGATTGTAATATTAATAATATACCAAAAGCTATTAATGCTATTGAACTTATTATTGATGATTTAAATAATTTATTAATTATACTACTCATTTTATTTCCTCCTATTATGTACATTATAACATATTTTTTTAATTATGACTTATATATTAGGAAAGCAAGTAATAATTCTGGATTTTTTCCTCTTACTACTATTTCATATATTAAATCAATTATAGGTATAGATACTTCTTTATCTTTTAAAAGATTATAAATTGATTCAAGTGTATAGTATCCTTCAACTGTAGTATTACTCAAATAATCTTCTATTTTTGCTTTTCCAGGATTTTTCCCTATTAACTTACCAAATGTATAGTTTCTTGACTTAGTTGAAGTACATGTTAATAACAAATCTCCTATTCCTGAATATGAAAGTACTGTTCTTTTATTACACTCGAAAGCGTATAGAATTGCTTCCATATCATGCATTGCTTCTGCTATAAACATTGCTTTTGTTGATTCATTAGCTTTTAATCCTTCTAACATTCCTGCTGCTAAGGCAATTACATTTTTTATTGAACCACAAATTTCAACACCTACTACGTCCGTTGTTTCTCTTAACCTTATATAATTATTTTGTAACGCTTGTCTTACAACTAGTATTGTTTCTGGTGAATGACTTGCTAATGATAATCCTGCTGGCATACGTGTTATCAGGTCTGTTGCAAAAGTTGGTCCACTTATTACTGCAATATTTTCTGTATTTAAGTGTTTCATTAATATTTCATTCATGAATAATCCTGTTCCTTGTTCAATTCCTTTTGTTGCGATTATTATATGGTTATTCTTTATATAAGGTTGTAGTTCCATACATAAATCTGTAACAAATGCTGCTGGTATGGCTATTATTAATAAATCTTTATTCTGAACACACTCTCTTACACTTGTTGTTATTTTTACTGTATCATCTAATTTATAATTTGGTAATAAATTACTATTACCTCTTTCTTTTTTTAACATGTTGGCTTCTTCTTCAAATTTTGTCCAGATTGTCACCTCATGTCTATTATTAGTTAATATACTTGTTAGAGCTAAACCATATGCTCCTGATCCTAACATTCCTATTTTCATTTTAATTCTCCTATTCTACTTTTATATCACTATTTTCTGGAACAATTTGAATAAACGTATTACCATCGTTTAATGTCACTGTTGATCCATCATCATATGTAAAGTTGGTCTTTGCTAATCTTGTTTGTTTTGACCAATTAATCTTTCTGTATTTTCCATTTGTTATATAATATCCTGTTCCTGATCCAATATTATCTAAAGTTTGTCTTCCTTCATTATCTATTGTTGTATTCTTTATTTTAATTATAATAATATTCTTATAATGAAGTTGTTCATTTGATTTTCTATCTAGGTGAGGTTTTCCATTTTGACTTCTCAAATAGTACTTATTTGATTGATCATATGCATATGTTCTATATTCACTGTCTGAATATGTCATACTTACTTTGTTTGCTACATCTGGAGATGATTCAGTCCCTAGGTCTATTTCTTTTGCACTTATATTTAATAGTTTCCAATTTTCTGACTCATTACTATAATTTTTCTTCTCCATATAGGACTTGATATAAGATGTATTTGTAAATACATTATGTGGCGCAATTGATTTTTCATCTCTTCTATATGGCTCTGGGTCAGTTACACCATTTATATTTTTGACTCCCATATCTTTAATATCGCTTTCAGCTTGGGGAGACCATCCGAAATGGGCATAAATTGCATCATTTTCCATAGCATAGTCTAAAAAATAATGTCTGGCACTTCTTATTGGTCCAATTAGTGGCACCTGCTTATCCTTATATATGGCCATTATTCTTGTTAGGCCACCTTCAACGATTATTTCATAGTTTAAATATGAATCTTGAAGTCCAGCGTGTTTTGCTTCTCCAATATTATTATCAATCATAAAGGCTATTGGTTTGTCATTACTATTTTCATTATATATTTTAATGCTTGAATCTTCTGTTTTCTTTACTTCTTTTATCTGTTTTGGAGGATTAACTGCGGGTTTTGGTTTGTTTCCACTAGACAAAATAACATAAGTGATAAGTAGAATTAAAAAAACTAATAAAAAGAATGCTAATAATATATAGTATATTTTTTTCTTGAAGATGTCGTCTTTTTTCTTTTCTCGTTTTTCTTCTGGTTCAATATCAAATCTCATCTCTTATCCCTCCCACCAATATTTTAACATTAATATCATAATTTTTATACATATATTTGTAATAAACATTTTTTGACATTGTTTTATTTTTTTCTTATACTTTATTTAAGAGGTGATTATTTCAATGATAAAGATTAGTAAAGTTGATAATATCGATGAATCATCACAGTATAAATTAAAAAGAAAAAAGAAACTGGGAATCATTGTATCAATCGTATCAATTGGAGCTCTCGTTTCTGGATTAGCTAGTATAAATAATAGTACTAAGGATGTACAAAAGATAAATTTTTCTATGCCTACTTCAAGTAATATTTCTTCAGATGAAATAAATGATATGAACATTATTATTAATGATAGTGATTGTAGTGACAAATTCTTTAATGATGTATGTGATGTATTAATAAAAGATGGTATAGAATTTTCTACAACAAAGAATTGTGTAGATATAAATAAAGATAATTGTACTGTTATAACTTTGGATCAACAATATAGTTCTGGTGCAAGTACATTAATATTTGCTCCTTATAATAATACTAGACTTGGTAATTCTGATTCTCTTGCTGTTGCTATGAAAACAGCTTTTGATCAAAATTGTTTCTTTGTTGATAATATTTTATGTAGTCAGGTTGGTTTTGAACAAGATTCCCTTGGGAACGTTAGATATAACGTCGCAACTGATACAGAAAAGGCAATTGAAGATGATAAAGATGCTTCTTTTGTTACAATTTCCTTTGGTACTACAAATAATAATGCCGAGTGGACTGCAAAAAGTATAGAAAATGGTTTAGCAAGGCAAAAATATTATTTAGATAATTTTGATAATGGTTCTGACTTAGTATATTGTGCAAATCAAACTGACTCTATTGAAGATATTTCAAAATACTTTGGAGTTGATGCTACTAATTTAGTTAAATACAATAGTATAAAAGATAATAAAATTGCTGATACACAAGCAATTGTTAATCCAAATGTTGAATCAATGGATGTATTTAATAAAAACTATCTATTTGAAATTGATAATCAAAAAACTAGAGCATATTAAAAAAGACTAATTCTAGTCTTTTTTTAATGTCCTATTATTATCATTATTAATATTATCATTACAACTATTACAGCTATTATAGTTGTATATAGACTCATTGTTTCAACAAATCCTTTATTTGAATTATCTCCTTCAACACTACTTGAAGGCATCTTCAATACTTTTGGTTTTTCATCTTCTGCTGGTGCCATAGCTCTTTCTGGTGGTTCTACAGATTCACTAATCATGCTTGAAACTTCCTTTGATGATTTTTTGTTTTGCATATCATCTTTAACAAAGTTAAATAATTCTTCTTTACTAGTACATACTGACGCACCTTTTAATACTGATTCTCTGGCTTGTAATAAGAGATTTTTTCTTTTTTGTAATGTTACTCCATAGTTTTCTGACTGTACTTGTTCTTTGAATCTCTTTATATCTTCTTCTTTTGTCAGTTTACTTAGTTTATTATCTACATCTTCATTTTCATATAATTGATGTAATCTATCTGCTAAGTAAGTACTTAACTGTGGAATATCTTCATATGATTCTTTTGCAGCTAGTTTTTCTAATAATTGAATTGTTATATATACTTCATAACTTGTAGCATTCTCTTTTGTTGTTATTAATGCTTCTTGTAATCCAATATTATTTTCTCTTGCAGTTTTAGGATTATAGTTACCTGAAACATAATTCAATTCTATATTATTAATTCTATCTAGTGTAGTTTGTTGATCCTCTTTCATAGTTTCTAGTCTTTTTGGATCATGAGCATCTGCTCCAACTACTACTTTTACTTCAGTTTCTCTTGCTATCTCCCAGAATATTTTATTTGGATAATTATCATTTTTATAACTTGCTGATAAATTCAATTCAACTGGAATATTCAAATCTTTGGCTTTTTCACAAATCATCCTACTTGCGATTTTAGCATTTTCATCGAATTGTTGTTTTTCTTCTTCCGATTCTAATGTGTCTCTTTCTTTGAAGAATATATCCGGATGGGCAACTATATCAAATATTCCTGTATTTAGTGCTCTACAAACTGAATTTGCATATTCAATTGGGTAGTTTACTGTATGTGGATTTGTTTTATCCATTCCATCTCTTACAAAATGTTGTCCTAATATCATATAGTCAACTTTATCACTCATTTCAGCTAAAAACTCTTCTTTAGCTGGATCATATTCTGCTTCAAAACCCGTTAGTATTTCCATATCAGGATTTTCTTCTTGTAACTCTTCAATTGATGATATATATTCATCAGTTTCACTAATATTCATTCTTATATCATCTTCATCATATTCTAAATCTGTATTTGGAATATGATCTGAGAATCCTAATGTTGATATTCCTGCATTCCTTGCTGCATCTACATATTCTTGATCTGATGAGTCAGAGGCATGCCCACACCTATATGTATGTGTGTGGTAATTATATGTTTTCTTTTTTACAAATTGTTTTGCTTTAGGTTCCATTTCTTCTGTGAAATATCCACCATGTAAAGTATTTATTGGTTCATTTCCTGAAGTAAGTAGTTCCTCATTTGCTAATTTTACTCTAAAGTTTTGAGAGTCCGTTTTACTACAAATTGTTAAACCTCTAATGTTATATTCTTCTTGTAAACTTTCAATACATGAAATAATTTCATTCATCTTTTGTTGTCTTAATACTTCTATTTCTTCATCTGTTAGCCCTTCAACATTTTGTGTCATAGCAAAATCAAACTCTGTTATTTCAATAGGTAGTCCATACTCACTTAATTCTTTAAACATATTTTCTATTTCTTCTGATGTAACATCATTATCTAAGTGCATTTGTGTTCCAATACTATCTATCAATTTAACAGAATGTTCTTGTTCATATGATTGAACTTCACTAATGATATCTTTAGTTATTGCTAGTTTAGCTGGATCTGTTAAATTATCATCATTATACATAAAGTCAGTATCTGGTAAATTTGTTCTTGCTACTGTTGCAGCATCACATAAATCTTCAATAGATAAATGTTTAGACCATCCTGATTTAATATTGTCAGGCACTACACCACTTGCATCTTTAGTTTGTTCAATATCTCCTCTATACTTATATGGCGTATCTCCTTCAAGTGGAAATCTATTTGGTAATTCGTTAAAAATATCAATACTTCTTACTGTATCACTATATCCACTTTGTCCTATATATTTTGTTGTTTCATCAATATATTTTATTAACTTGTCTTTTACTATTTTTTTATTTTCAGGAGTCTCTTCTAATTCATATAAATCTTCAGGACAATCCATATAAAAGATCAAAGCATTTAATCTTACTTTTTTACCTAATTCTTTAGCAAATTCTAATGCATTTTGCAAATATCTAAAATCAAATGATTCATCTGGAAGGACAACCTCTCCATATTTTGCTTCATCATCTATTGTAATTGAATTATAATTGTTAACTATCTGATCATATAGATTTGCTGATGCTTCAGGAGTTGTCTTTTTGATTCCTTCTTTTTCAATTGGTGTACAATCTCTTATTATTTCAAACATTTTGTGTGACTTTTCTTCTCCAAAGGCTTCTTTTAGTTTTTTTGGAAGTTCTTTTTGTTCACTTGTTTCTTTTAAGATTGTATCTAGTTTTTGTTGTTCATCTGCTGTTAATTCTCCTGAATCCTTTAAGTATTCTATTTTCTTTCTTGTCTTTACAGTTGGATCCTTTATTTCTGCATTACTATCTTCTAATGTATCTTGATATAACTCATAAGTTTTTCTTTTTGCCTCAAGGAATTCGTCATCTGTCATTCTAAAAGTCTCAAGTGTTGGTTGTTTATTAGTAGTTGTTTCTAATATTTCTTCCAATTCTTCAGGTGTTTCTGATTCTTCTATTCTCATTAAATCTATATCTTGATTATTTAGAGTTATTCCTGAATATTCAAGTGGTAATTCTTGTAGTTCTCTATTTTCTTCAATCTTATCCATCAAAGTTTTCATTAATTCTTTTTGAGTATAGTAATCCTTTAATAATTTCTTAAATTCATCATCTATTTCATGAATTAATTCTAAGGTTCCTAATCTCTTTTCTGAGAATTCATCAATAAGTTTTTCAAATTCTTCTTCTTTTATTTCTATTCCTATTTTTTTAAGTTTTTGTACTTGTTCTAATACATAATATCTAATAAAAATATTCTTTCTTCCTATACTCATAAATAGTCACCTCATAGTTGTCTTTATTATATCATTTATTTATAAAAATAAAAAATAAATATATACATTTGTTTTTTTTTATATTATAATTAGGATAAAGGAGGAGTAAAAATGTACGATTATGATTATGGTAGTGGATATCAATCAGCTAGTTCTATGGGTACAGGATTTGGAATTGCATATTTAGTATTTCTACTTGTATTTTATGCGTTAATAGTTGTTGCTAACTGGAAAATATTCACAAAAGCTGGAAAACCAGGATGGGCTAGTATAATTCCATTCTACAATCTTTATGCGAGATTGCTGGTATGAATGGATGGCTATTCTTATTACTATGTTTACCAATCGTTAATATAGTAATGATGATAATGCTATATATTAATTTAGCTAAAGCTTTTGGTAAAGGTACTGGATTCATGATAGGATTAATTTTCTTACCAAACATCTTTACATTAATCTTAGCTTTTGGTTCTTCACAATATCAAGGTACTCAACCTGCTGTTCAACCACAAGTTTAATAGCATAAAAAAAAACACTATATGTGTTTTTTTATTTTATCTATATTATTCTTTATTATATTTTTAATATGGAATTTTATATGATATTTTATTTTCCATACTTATAAATATATCTTCCATATTATCCTCTATATAATTTGTATACATAATTATTTCTCTATAAAAGTCTTTGTTCTTTTGTAATTCCTCATAATAACAACTAAATGAATTATTTACTGTTAATAGTGGTCTATTTATATAAGGATTTCTATCTATATGATTACAGCTCATTGCATTTGAATTATCAAATACTCTAGATAGTTCAAGTTTATCACTTACCATAAATCCATAATTATTTGGATTTCTATCTGATTGTAAGAGTATGATATCTATAATCATCATCTTCTTTATTCTATTCAATTGTGAATCTAGATTATTTATATATAAATTATATTTTCTACAGTACTTCAAAATTATATCTACTAATGAATTATAGTTATTATATTTCATAATATCATCAATATTATTAGAATTAATTATTTCTCCAATTAAATCTTTTGAACTTATATATCTTTTATTTTTTATAAAGTCATATGTTATGACTCCTTCTTTGTTATTTAGAGTTGCTAAATCATAAAAAGCTGGGGATATATTAAATCTTCTAAATACTTCTTCACAAAATAATTCACAATAATCTTCATAACTTCCTTTTCTTATTTCTTTGAATATCCAACTATTAAATCTATATTTTTTTCTTTCTATTCTGTCTGCCATTAATTTAAATTCATTATTATTTAGAGTTATTCTGCCATTTTTTCTTTTCTTATCAAGTAATAAATATTCATCTATTATAGCTGATAAATTATAATATTCATTTTCATTGTCACTCATATGAAATATATTATCAAATTTATAGTTAGATACTTTATTTTTAAAATAATTTCTTATGGATTCTTTAAACTCATCTATTCCTTTATACATAATTGTATTCTTTCTTTTGTTATACTCATATCCATTTTTTGGTAAACACAAATACAATATATTAATAGTATTATTTGTTCTAGATATGAAGTCTATTTTAAGATTATTTTTCCATTCTTCTTTTATATTTCTTGGATATATATTTTTTATAAACCTAATTAATTCTTTTTTATTTAGATTTATTTTTTTTATTTCTTTAAAAATGGCTTTTTTTTTACTAATTGAACTGCTTCATCTATATTGTTATTCATAGGTGGCCATAGTATTCCTATAGTTTCTATTCCTACTAATTCTTTGGCTTTATTTATAATATCATCTATATCTAATTCATAATATTCTAGTAAATTAAATCTATAATCTTTATATTCTTCCAATGCTTTTATACACTCAAATATTTCATTGTTATATTTTTCATTTATACTTGGGGATTTTAAAAATAATAAAATATTAAATAGAATACAACCATAGAAAAATCTTTTTGCATCATCTTGATAGTTTGAATCTTCTAATACTTTATATGCATGATTTATTAATTCCTTATTTGAATCATCATAGTTCTTTTGAGTAAGAGAATTCTTAGTTCTTTGAATATATCTATATGTTGCATCTGATGTAATTACTGCGGATTTAGCTTTTTTAGCTACTTCCCACATATATTTAAAATCTTCAAAACATGGTATTTTATCAAACTTGATATCCTTTACTAAATCTCTTTTAAATAGTTTTCCCCATACTGCGAATTTTGTATTCATGCTTAAATAGGCTTTTTTAGGATCGTTTACCTTGATTAGTTCTGAAGTATTTGTTGATACATATCCAGTTGTTCCTTCTCTTTCAACTGATATTGCAGCATGAGCATAGTCAGAGTTTGTTACTTTTAAGGCATCATATAAACTAGAGAGATATTCCTTATTAATTAAATCATCACTATCTACAAACGAAATATATTCTCCTTTTGCGTATTCTAATCCTGTATTTCTAGCATTTGATACATTTCTATTAGGAGTTGTAATTATCTTAATTCTATTATCTTTCTTTTTATAATCATTTAATATATTTAAAGTATTATCGGTTGAACCATCATTTACTATTATTATTTCTATACTTTTATATGTTTGATTTGTAATAGCATCTAATGTCTTCTCTATATATTCTTCTGCATTATAAACTGGTATTATTATACTTATTAACTCTTTTTGATAATCCTTTATATTGAATTCAAAATCATACTTTTCCTTTTTTTCTTTAACCATGCCATCTACTTTTCTATATAAATCCATGGTCATATTTCCTCTGTTTTTTACTCTTTCTTCTCTTTCTTTTTTTGTTGCAGATAGTCTTATTTTTATATCACAGTCTTTAAACATTTTCATTTCATTTAATATAAAATGCTCTACTACATAGTTTTTCTTCTTATCTTGGATTCTACTTACTATAGTTTTATTAAGTTCATCTAAGAATATATCATTTACTTGTTTAGACTCTTCAGTGTTTTCAAAATAACAATTCTTTATATCAGAAAAAGTGTATTTCTTTCCAATTAACTTATTTACCCTATCTATAAGTTTTTTACTATGACTTAGTTCTTCATCAACTATTTTATCCACTTCTATGTGGATAAAATTATTATGATTTTCTACTATTTTTCTTGCTAGAGTAGTTTTTCCAGTTCCTCCCCTACCACATATTCCAATTACCATAGTATCACCTCTTGGTAATACAATACTATTAACTATTATTAAATAGTAGGAGAATAATTTTCTAAAAAAAAAGAAAA
The DNA here is from genome assembly GCA_902768065.1 of uncultured Erysipelotrichaceae bacterium. Next base: position 5,410 of record CACXJP010000055.1, on the reverse strand, counting down.
ATTCTAGGAATTTTTTCTTTCTTCAATATCTCTATATAAAATATTGCACTCTTCTTGTTTATCTGGACTTAAATTACTATAATTGTCATCTAACACTTCTTTTGCAAATATCAAGTATGATTTCTTATCATATATTGTTGCTAGAAGAATATATAACTTACATAGATTAATTACACTATCAAAGTGTCCTAAGTAAATTGCTTTCTTATAATACTCTAGAGCATTTTTATAATCATTATTTGATTCATATACTTTTGCTAATTCATAATTTGATGCTGCATGAGATAAGTTTGATGAATATAATAAATATTCAATTCCCTGTTTATCTCCCTTACCACATAAATATTTACCATAATAATAGTTTCCTAATTTATCTCCTAGATTAGCACTAGTTTCTAATAATTTAGATATTAGTTTATTGTCATATTCACTATCTTCTGGATGTTTAATATAATAGATTGAAAGATTAGTAATAGCATTTACATTACCAAGTTTTATTGCTTCATTTAAAAATTTCTTACCAATAGAAATAGTATCTTCAATTGAATTATTATATATTACATATTGACCTATTAATAATTTTCCTATACTATTGATTGATTTTGAAAAATAAAATTTCTGATAAATATAATAATATATCTTTATTGCTAGTAAAATGCTTTTTTTATTACTATCAATATTATTTATAAATTCATCTTCAATAAATAAATCTGATATTTCATTTTCGACTTTAGCAATTGTTTCTTTACTTAGTTTATTTGATTCAATTAAAAATCCTATTGTCCATAAAGCATATGGCTTTGATTTGGCTTTTAATAAATAATCTATACCTTTTTGATTATGATTCTTTAATATATGACAGGCATGTAAAACAGATGCATCAACATTTCCTAGATCAGCACTTGCTTTCATCATTCTTTTTCTAGTTTCACTGTCATATATCATAGTAATTGCTTCTTCATATAGTCTTGTACTTACAATACCAGGTATATTTATTTGATATGCATAAAATGTATGTTTTAAAAGTAAGAATATAAATGCTTTATAGTTTTCTTCATTGTGGGACTCTTTTATATTTAAATAATTATCTTTTTCATAAAATATATAATTTACTTTTCTATTAAGTGATTCATATAAATCTTTATATCCTTCATACTTGTTGATTTCTTCAACTAAGTAATTTGAAAAATCTTGTAGTTCTTTATCATAAACATCTAATTTAAAATCTTCTATTATATTTATTAGAATTGGACTGGAACTTGATAAGTATTTTAATATTCTATTTAGATATGAATCTCTTATATCTTCACTAACAAATTTTAATAGATTATCATAAAAGCTTCTTAAATTATTAAACTTTTTTTCACCATTATTTCTAAAGAATTCTATAATAATTTCTGGCATGTTTTTTAGATTTATTTCATCTACAATAGTATTTATAAACATATTATTCTCCCATTTCTTCTTTTGTTGTCTTTATTATAACATAATTATATTAATATTGTTTAAAATATAATTCCTGGAATTTTCTTGATTTTTTTATTTTTTTTTATACTATAATTATATATAGATATATATTATATTTATATCAAGAGGTGATATTATGAAAAAAGAAATAACTTTTGTTACAGGAAATTGGGCAAAAGTAGCAACAGCAAAAAAAGCTTTAGAGCCACTTGGTTATAAAGTTGACAATGTTAAAATGGAAACTCCTGAGATACAGGCAGATGATGTTGTTGATGTTGCTAAATATTCAGCTAAATGGGCTTGTGAACAATTAGAAAAACCAGTTATTAAAGTTGACTGTGGATTATTTGTTAAAAGCTTAAAAGGATTCCCTGGTGTTTATACACATTATGCTGATGATACAATTGGTGAAGATGGTTTATTAAAACTAATGGAAGGAATAGAAGATAGAGAAGCTTATTTTAAAGAAGCTCTTGCCTATTGTGTTCCTGGAGAAGAACCAGTAGTATTTGAAGCATATACTAGAGGTAGTATAGATACTAAGAAATCTGGACAATATGGTTGGACTTGGGATTTTATCTTTATTCCTGAAGGTGAAGATAGAGTTTTAGGTACATTCCCAGATGAAGAAAGATGGAATTTTTGGAGTCTAGATTGTTTTAAAGATTTAGTTAAGTATTTAGAAAAAGAAAAAGTAAAAAAGAAATAAATTAGTTTTTTTGTTTGTGAGGTGATATTGTGATTAAATCTAAAGGTTGGGATTGGAAACTTGTTAAAGATGATGAGAACTGTATTTGGAAAAATCCTAGTATTGAGTCATTTTATCTATTAAATAGATGGAAGTCATTAAATATGAAGGATTTTTTAGATTTAGGTTGTGGTCTTGGAAGACATTCAGTTTTATTTGGAAAGAATGGATTCAATGTATCTTGTTTTGATATAAGTGAGGATGCTATTAGTAAGACTAAGAAATGGTGTGAAGATGAGAATCTTCTTTGTTCTTATGATATTGGTGATATGCTTAAACTACCTTATCCTGATGAATCATTTGACTGTATACTATGTAGAAATGTAATATCTCATACTGATACTGAGGGTATAAAAGTTATAATAAATGAATTAAAAAGAGTTCTTAAGAATGATGGAGAATGTTATTTAACATTAGGTTCTAAAGATACATGGGGATTTAAGCAAGAAGATTGGCCTTTAAAAGATGCTAATACAAGAATCAGAATGGAAGAAGGGCCTGAATACAAGACTCCACATTTCTATGCTGATTATGATTTATGTATGGAACTATTTAAAGATTTTAAAATTATTAATATTTATCAATTAATAGATTATTATGAATCAAATGGTAAAACATATGACTCATATCACTATCATTTATTAATTAAAAAAACTGCATAATAAGCAGTTTTTATTTAGTAATTTCTTCTTTTTGATTAAGTTGTGAATATATCTTATAAAATATATCTGATATTTTTACTAGTGATTCATCTATTTCTTCTGGTGAATTAAATTCTTTTATATTAACTTGATAATTATATTTTTCATCTTTTGTTAATTTATATAATAATCTATTTAGAGAATTAATAAAGCATACTTTAAAGAACGGACTATTCTTTGGATCAGGCGCTTTTCTTGAATATATATCTTGTACTCTATCATATGGTGATACTATTCCACTAGACATAGCCATTAGATCTGAAATATTTAGAATTATATCATACATATTATATTGATATTCTTCTAAAAACAAAGTCATATCATCTTTTCTAACTCCTTCTTCAAATACCCCTTCTCCTGATTCATCAATATAGAATCCTTCACTCGCAGGATCGCAACTAGCACATCTATTTCCTTTATACTCACCATTCTTTGGTATTGGTAAGAATGAATGAGTTAAGCAACATATAGCTTCATCCTCATATCCTGAATCTACTAAATATTCATATCCTTTAATGGTATGTATAAATGAATGATCAAATCTACGACCAACATCATGAAGTATACCAATTTTTCTGGCTGTATCAGAATCTAGTCCCATAGAACTTGCAAGGTCACTTGCAACTTCTCCTTCATATAAACAATGAGAAATCCAGGAACTAGCATTTCTTTCATTAACTGTCTTACTACCAAGTGGTTTGTCTGAATGAATTAAATCATAGGCACATTGCATAAAATATTTTTTTGAATGGATATCACAAGTGTTACTTTGAATTATTTGATATACAATATGTGGATCATCAAATAATAGTAATTTTGCTATATATATGCAAAGATTATCCATCATTTCATAATCTAGGCCATTTAAAAGAATGAAAAATGCATCTGCGGAAGTATGATTGTTTTCATAATTTACTTCATGGGTACTAAGTGCTTGTTCTTTATAAACTTCACTAGTAAAATCTAAATTCATTTTCATTCCTCCTTAACTATTTCAATTATAGCATAGTTTTATAATACAATATGATATAATTTTATTGGATGTGATACTAATGATTGATATTATTATTCCTATTTATAATACGCCTATTAAAGATTTGGAAAGATGCTTTAAGAGTATTATTATGCAAACATATAGTAATTACAAGGTATATTTAATTGATGATGGTAGTAATAATATTACTAAAGAATACTTAGATAATTGTGTAAATGATAATAATCATTTTACTGTAAAGCATATTAATAATAGCGGTGTTAGTAATGCAAGAAACATTGGAATAGAGATATCTAACTCACCATATATTACTTTTGTAGATGGAGATGATACTTTAGAAAGTGATTTTTTAGAAGAAGCTTTAAATATACTAGAAGAAAATAACTTAGATATTATTATTGGTGGTTATAGAGAAATAAAAGATGGGTCTACTATAAGAGAAAGATTATCTTATCCTGGTATACATATATATGATAATAATAAGATAAATTTTATTAGTAAACTGATAAGTGGTAAGACAAATGATTACAATAAAGAAATTGCTGATTGCCCTACTGGAAGAATATATACTAGATTATTTAGAAGAGATAGTATTGGTAAACTAAGGTTTAATACAAATATTAAGATAAGTGAAGATACATTATTTATGATAGATTATGCATTTAAGGCAAAAAGAATTGGTATTGTTGATAGAATACGGTACAACTACTATATAAATAGTTATTCAATTTCTAATCGTACAAATATAGATACTCTTAAAGAGAATATTAATGATTTTATAGAGATAATAGAAAATAGATATAAAGAAGAAGAAAATACATTTATTAAAGAAGCTTATAAGGAAAGAATTAGTAAAGCTACTAAGTATTTAAATACTTTAAATTGAAAGGAGATTATTATGGAAGATAAAGAAATATGGAATACTCTTATTGAGAAAGCTAAGGATGTCCAAAATCCAAGGGTTATTTCTCCATTTATTGAAGGTGGTCAAGTAGGAGCAGCATTAATTACAAAGAAAGGAAATATTTATACTGGTGTTTGTATAGATACTGCATCTACTTTGGGTATATGTGCTGAGAGAAATGCAATTCATACAATGATTACTAATGGAGAAAGTGAAATAGATAGAATTGTTTGTATTGACTCTAGAGGAAAAGTTGGAACTCCTTGTGGAGCTTGTAGAGAATTAATAATGCAACTAGATAAGAATTCTAAAGATATTAAAATATTAATAGATAGTGAAAAGTTTGAATATGTCACTATGGAAGAATTAATGCCTAGTTGGTGGGGTTATGATAGATTTGATAATTAATAGGAGTTATTATGTATAAGTATTATTATATTTGTGATGAGAATGGTAAAAGTAATTGTGTTATAAGAAGTTTTTGTAAACTATATAATGATAATTATAAAAATGTTTATAATGAATTATGTTCTATACAAAAAGGAATCAATTCTAAATCATTTAATGATATTGAAGTCTTTGAAGAGTATATGAAA
>CACXJP010000054.1 GCA_902768065.1 uncultured Erysipelotrichaceae bacterium | reverse complement strand
ATCATAATTAATATAATCTATATATAATACCTTATCATCATTTTGAGTTTTTCTATCCATATTTTACCTTCTTTCAAAAATTGTGATTGATTCGCAATGACCTGTCCTGGGGCGAAGAACATATACTCTAGGCCTGTACTAGGTCAACAGAACATGTTCTTAAACTCCTAGAACTAGGTATGTTCTTGGGTGAGGATAATGTCATGTTTGTTATTATCATTAAACAATTATTCCTATAATGTTTTACATATAAATCTTATCATAAATATTATTGATTATCTATACTGCAATTAGTAACAACATCATTTATTAATTTTTCTCTTTCTATTTTGTTTTCTATTTCATTTATTGCATATTTTTCTATCTATAATTATAAATCTATCGTGATATGATTCGTTATTTATAAATTTAATATTATTATATTGTTTTAAATATTTTTTCTTTAAAGTATCGTTTATATTTGATGTGATTATTATTATTTTTTTATTAATATTTCTAAGTTCATCTAACAATATTTTTCCCATATAATTATCTATAATTATTATTTCTTCTTTAGCTATGTCGAATATTTCTAATAGTACTGAATATGCATCATAAATATCATTCTGAAAAAATATTGAGTTTTTAGTTATTACTTTTGGATTGAACTTATCAAACAGTTCATCTATTCTCTTTGTATTATTATCTACTTTTTCTTCTAATAGTAGATATTTACGTGGTAATAATTGATCATTGTATTTAATATAATGTCTCATTCTAACAAATGCATCTATTATTCTAATGCTAACTTCAGTAGCAACATCTGACTTTAAGATTGTTGCGAGCATATATACACCTTGTTCAACAAATGCCGTATGTCCTTTTCTAGAACCACCTTTTGAAGTCAAAATTTTCGACTTCAAAGAATTATATTCTTTATCTGTAATTCTAAATAAGTATCTATCTGGAAACTTTTCTGGATTGTTTTTAACTGCCTCATTAATTCTTTTTGTTTCAACGTTATATAGTTTTGCTAAATCAGTATTTAACATTACCTCTTTTCCATTAATTTCATAAATCATGTTTTCGATATTTATTACATCTTTCTCTGCTATTTCATACATAATAAATCCTCCTTCTTTAGAATAAAAAAGGGATATCCTTTCATAAAGGGATATCCCGCAGCATGCAATAATTCTTCCTTGCCTTAAAGAATTAGAACCTTAGCGTCCAAATTTTCATATTAACTCATGGCAAGGCAATTAATATATTTGAAATATATCATAATTATTTTTACAAATCAATCGAACATAGTTATTTTATTAAAATATCTATATGTAATATCATACCTTACGACTTTGTCTTTATTTACTCCTTCAGTCTTTATAACCTTTATCTTTATATTTATTACATTTTAAATAAATTTTATATGCTATTGAACAATTATTTTGATGATTTTGTGAGTTTTCAAAGGTTGATTGAATAATAACATAAACATCACAATAACTTTTACCATCAACATCAAGTAATTCATCTTTCTTTAAGTAACCATTGTTAATTAAGAATGAAGAATTATAATGATTGCCAGTAGATTTTGATTTTTCTTCATCAAAATTATCTTTTATAGGACAATTTGGATACATAGCATTTATATTCCATTTCACTGCTTTTTTAACTCTATCTTTAATTTCTGCATATCTTTTACTTTCATTTTCTTTATTTTTTAAATCATTTTATTTATAAGTAAATCAATAAAAAAATTTATTTCTTTACTATATTTTCTATTTCTATAAGTTAAAACATTTAATTGTCTAGTAGGAATTTTTTGTTTAATTCTAATCTTATATAATTCACAATTATTTAATTCATTACTTATAAATTCTTCAGTTAATATACTTATACCTAACCCATTTTTAACAAGTTGCTCAATCAAAGATGTACCAAGTACATCCATAGTAGGAGTAATATTAAGATTATATTTTTTTATTGTATCCAATGCATACTCATGTGTAGACGATCCCTTAGTACTAATAATAAATGGATAATTTTCTAATTTCTTAATATCAATTTCTTTATTTATTAAATTAGTATATGAACCATTACAAACAAAAACAGGATGTAATTCTTTAAATATTTTTCTTTGCTCATAATTATCTCCCAAATTATCTATATAATAACCAATTGCAATATCTGCTTCACCAGTTTTAATCTTATTTAAAACACCATCTATATTTGAGCAACTAAAATTAATACGAACATAGGGATACTTTTTTCTAAACTCATTTAAATAAGAAACTAAAACATTTTCAGTTAAAACTTTTCCAACTAATATATTAATTGTTTTAGTTTTAACAATCTTTTTTAAATCATTATCTAATATATTAATAATCTTATTAGTAGTTTTATATAAAATTTCCCCTTCTCTAGTTAATTTAACTCCTTTTTTACTTCTAACAAACAATTTACAATCCAATTGATTCTCAATATTCTTAATTGTCTTACTAACAGCAGATTGTGATACTAGTAATTCTTCACTTGCTTTACTGATATTTTCGTTTTTTGCAACTACATAAAAAGTTTTTAACAGTTCAATATTAATATTCATATCAAAGCTCCCTCAATACACGTTTTTTATTATAAATAAAAAAAAATAAAAATCAATAGTATCTATGAAAAAAAGTTATGGATAACATGAATTTTTTCTATTTTATTTTTTGATTTTTTTTACCTACAATAAAAACTGTGAAGCGAAAAACTTCAAAAAAGCAAAAAGTTAAGGAGGAAAAATGTTACGATTATTTACACCAACAGTTTTTAGAGAAAGCGTTTCTGACTACAGTCTACCAATAGTAGCTTTTGAAAGCTTCGATGATGTAGAAAAGGAGATTGATTTAAGTAGTAAGACATTTAAGTTCTTATTACCTGTTTCTATAGGAGACTTTGCTGAATCAAATGTACCAGCATGCTTCAGTAATGATGAAAATGAATTAAGAAGATTTTATGAACAACAAGTTAATGAAAACAATAGACATGCATTCATAATATCTGATTTTCAAGTAGAAGATTTAGATGATATATGCTATTCAGGCACAATTAATCTTAAATCAAATGTAGATTCATATGGAATACATAAAGATACAACAATTTCTATTACATATATGAATCCAATAAAAACATATGCAGAAAAGCATATATCTCCAAGAGATTTACCAGAAGAAGTAATTGCAAAATTCGATAGATATGAAGATATGGAACATGCATTTCCAAAGATAACTGACAAAAGTACTCATTCAGTTAGAGAAAGGCAACAAATACTTGTACAAGCATTTGATGCTGCAAGAAAATTACATGACGCATCTTTTGCATACGATGGATTAGATTATAATAATTATGTTTTATATTATGTTGATAAAAATGGAAAAATCAATTTATATGAAATAGTTGGCGAAGAATCATTTATTAAAAAGGCAAAAGTACCAACAGATTTAATAAATGAAGAATTAAATAGAATAAAAAAACAAAAAACTAAAGTATACAATAATTAATTGACAAATAATTAGCCTCTCATTATAATAAGTGATACTAATTTATGAGGGGTTATGTGAAATGGAGTTACAAAATTGTAGGACTTTAAGTATAAGTCATGATGAATCTAATTTACTATTTATTTTACGAGACGTGTTAAGAAAAAATTGTAAAAAAAATGAGAATTATCTCTTTTCAATAGAAAAAGATGAACAATATAAAGACCTATTCTATGAATATAAACCATATACAATAGATGAAATCATAGAAGAAATACAAAAAGAAGAAGGATTACTATTAGATAGAAAAACAATACAAGATTGCCTAACTCTATTAGTAATATTAGGAGAAATTGTAATTATAGATAACCTGGATCAAGATAATGCATATAAATATGTTCCAAGAAATTTAAGAGATAGCGGACATACTAGAAACTATTGTGAAATAAATTTAGGTTCTGCAGAAAGACTCATTTTAATATCAGATACTCATATAGGAGATAGTGAACATGAAGATTTTGACATGATTAATAGTGTTATTGATTATGCTAAATCAACTTATGGAATAGATACAGCATTACACTTAGGTGATGTATTCCATGGAGTTAAATTAAATAAAGGTAAATACATGGGATATTCAGTAACTTCAGAAGAAATAAAACAAATATTAGAAGATCAATTAGATAAATTTGATAAATTTTTCCCAAAATGTATAAAAGTTCTTGCTATAGCAGGAAACCATGATGATGTCATGATTGACTGTTTAAATAATAAGAATTTTATAGGACATAGTTTAGGTCAACTGTACCTATCAATGCTAAACCAAAATTTTCATATGTTAAAAGGAAAAGAATGGGGATATACAATTAATGGTCAAAACATAAAAATAAACTTATCACATCCCCTAACATATAATATGTTTTTTCCATATGTAAAAACATATGAAATAGATAAAGAAGGTTTTGCATCTATTTTTAAAGATAAAAATCCAACTCATGTAGATTTATTCCTTTCTGGTCATTTTCATTTTAATATGAGCTATAATATTATGGATGACAATAATATAACACAAAGAATCTATGAGGTAATCCCCTCACTATCAAGATTAAGTCAAGATACTGAAGATAAATGTGTATCAAAAATAATTAGATTTATTAGAGATGAATTAGGAAATATAACACATTATGGAATAACACCATTATATTATGTTGATGATAAAGTAATTGAAGGTGAAGAAGTAATACATCCAACAAACAGCAAATTATTATCAGAAAGAAATAAAACTTATTATCTACAATAAAAAAGATTTAGAAAAATAAAATGTACCCAATGTCAAGGACTAAATAAAAAAGAGAGAGTCTAGGCAATGGATGCAAATAGATGATCTCTGTACTGTACAGGGGTCATCTTTTTTAAATTCCATTGATATTTGTAATTATTATAATATTCAATATAATCTTTTATTTCATTACATACATCTCTAAATGTAAAACATGTATCTAAGTTCAATTCATCTTTCATATGCCCAAAATATGATTCTTGTGGTGCATTGTCCCAACAATTTCCTCTTCTAGACATAGATTGTTAAATATTATATTTTTTTAATAAATTATGAAATTTTGGACTTGTATAATGAACACCTTGATCTGAGTGAATTATAACATTTTCATTTAATACTACATTTTTTTACGACATAGTTTTTTAATTGTCTCTAAAGAAATATCTAATGTCATATTTTCACTTATGTAATAAGCAAGTATTTCATTAGTTTCAGCATCTTTAATAGTTGATAAATAACATTTTTTATTATCAACATAAAATAAATAAGTTATGTCAGTTAAAAGTACATTATACGGCAGTCCTGTTTTAAATACACGATTAACAATGTTTTCACAAGTAGTATGTTCTTGTGTAGCTTTCATCATTTTTCTATATGGATTGGCTTGTCTTATTGGACATTTTAATCCATATTTTTTCATTAATCTTCTTATCTTTTTAAGATTAAAATGAACAATAAATTCATTATCAAGTACCATCATTATTTGCCTAGCACCTTTTTTCGCTTTTTAAACTTATAAGCTTTTAATATTAAATCAAAATCTTTTTGGTCTTTATTGTCTCTTTCAATTCTTTTATTTTCATTATTTAAATAATTATAATATCCTGATTTAGAAACTCCAATACAATTGCATAAGTATTGTGTCATGCCTACTATTTTATATTTATCAATTACATATTTTATTGTTTCAAATTTAATATTGATTTGATATCTGTTAAAATTCCCATTTCTATCAGTTCGTTTTTTTTAATAATTCATTTTCTGCTTCAAGTAATTTTATTTTTGCTTCAGCTCGTTCAAGCTTTTCTTTATCTGATAATTCACGTTTTAATGTGTTTCCTGATTTAGTAGTTCTAGTATCTACTATTTCACCAGTATTTTTTAATTGTTTTCTCCATCTTTTAGCTGCATTGTTATATCTTCTTTCTCCAACTATCTCGGAATCTATACCACATTTCCTAAATACATCTTGAGGGAATTTTTTATAATTTTCACATTATTTTACTAATTTATATTTAAATTCATCAGTATACGTTATTCCTTTATTAGTAATATTTTTAATCCATTTATTTTTACTTAATTTTTTTACTTGAGCATCTGTAAATAGTATTTTAGACATTGTTATCACCAACTTTCTTATATTATACAACAAGACATAATAAAAACCTATAAAGTAGGTCTCTCTTTTTTTAAGAGTCCACTTTATAGGTTACATTTTATAATTAGACTCTTTCTTTTATTTTTTTGTTTGCATATATAACAACTCCAACACCACTTAATAATATTAGTAAATAAACAACTTCAACAACTGGTTTATTGTTTTTTTAAGTATCAGAAACAATAATTTCATCTTTCATTGTACATTAAACTATTTGTCCATCTTCTTTAATTTCAAATCACATCTAATCTGGATTTAATTTATATCCCTCAGGAGCATTTTTCTCTAAAATGTAATACTTTCCATATGGTATTTCTGGAATAACAATTTTACCTTCAGAATCAGTTGCTTTTGTAAAAATTAGTTCATCTTTATCATTATCAATATCAATCAAACCATGATGAATAAGAGAAAAGTCTTCATTACATTTTTTGCAATTAATAGTTACTTTAAAATCACTCATATTATCTCCTTTCTAATATACAGTCATTCTCGCAATGGGTTGTTTCAATATCAGGAATATTTCCTAAATATAAAACAATCCAGGTTGTTTGCGTATTAATGCTAATTCATATTTAGATGTTTATTCCTTCTCCATCATATAATAAATATAACTTTTCATTTGTTTCATTTTTTAACTTGTTTATAAAATCTTCTTTTCTATTACAATGAGGTATTATTAAACCATCTACTATTTTTAATCCTGTAAAATCTGTCATATTAACATTGTTATCATCATAACCAAGAGCAACATCAATAGAGTTACCTAATATTTCACTCCCTGCAGATGATCCAACATATATTTTCCCTGAATTAATAAACTCTTTTATATTTTTATCAAATCCAGTTTTTCTTATAATATTTAATAAATAAAACGTATTACCACCCATCATATACATAACATCAAACTCGTTTATATTTATTTCATTTCCTATTTTATGCTCAGTTATATTTTCTTTTAAAATACCTAAATCTAATATAGTTTGAAATTCCTCTTCCATCCATGTTTTATCTGAGTCTGCTTCTCCATCTGATGCAGTTGTTATATATAATACTTTTATATCTTTTACATCTTTAGTAATAACATTATAAAATTCTTTTTTTATTTCGTTATTTATAATTCCGCATGATGTTAGAAATATATTTTTCATATTTTACCTTCTTTTTAATATACAGACACTCTCGCAATGGCTAGACCGTGGGTTTTTGCTATATCATTTTTTATATGACTGTGGGTCTTTGCATAGTCAACACGCACAATCTGCCAACCTTGTCTGTTGGTTATTTGCATAGTCAAAACTATGTATCTTTCCTTTTCATAATCAATCTTTTTTCTAATGGTAATATTTCATTTTCGTTATTAACACCAAGCTGGCTTGCCAAATTCATAGAACCATTTAACAATTCCTCTAAATTAGAATATGGTTCGTTATTTGTATCTGTTTTATATAACCAGTCAAGATACTTAATCTTTTTTGCTTCATCAGGTCTACCATATAGTATTTTTCCTGTATGAATCCAGTAACCAAACTCTACATTTGTCGTAAAAGCTGGCATATCTGGTAGTTCTCTTGGTATCCAAAAAGCTATTACTGAAGCATTGGATAATGCGTCTCTTTCCCACTGTGCTTGATCTGCATAATCTGCTTTGGGTTTCCATGTTGAATATTCTGGAACATATACTATTCCATCAAATCCTAGTTGTTCTATTATATTGCAAGCTTTAGTTCTCCATGATTCTACATTTTCTCCTCTTGGAGTTGGACCTGCTAAAAATATTGATTTTTGATTTTTTATTACTTCTTGATCTGAATAATTTATTATCATTATCTCACCTTATCTCTTTTCTAAAATCGTGACGCTCTCGCAATGGCTAGACCGTGGGTTTTTGATATCTCGTTTTTTATATGTTCGTGGGTCTTTGCATTCCTAAAACCAATCGTTTACCAACCTTGTCTATTCGTTTTTGCATAGTCAAATTATGCATTATAAATCTATTAAAACAAATATGTTATTTCATATACTGTTCCATAACATATATTTCTTTAAATCCAAGTTTTTCGTAATATGTCTGATTCTTTGTATGATATTCCGTACATAGCAATAAATTTTCACCCTTATGCTCTTTAAAGATTTTTATTAAATATGAAAATACTTGCTTGCTATACCCTCGATTCCAAAAACCCTGTGCTGTACCAACATTATTTATACCACCAACACCATCAACGATATTAAGTGTAGCTACACTAACTGGAATATTATCTTCGTTATAGCCAATAATGTGAAATGTTTTTCCGTTATTCATTGAATTTTTTACAGCATCGTAGTAACATTTCGTAACAGCATCCGCATATACGTTTTCGTTTGAATTTTCAATATTATCATTATAAGCAGATGCTAATACTTGCATAAAATCGTTATATTCGCTTTCTGTTTCTACTACCTTTATTCTTATATTAATATCAATATTTTTATAATCCGTTAAAATCATAAATACATCAGTATCATTTAGTTTATATCCATTATTCAAAATAGATTTTTTATTATCCTCATAATATTGATCATCTTTTCCAATATAAATGGCAGGAATACGATTCATTATTTTTAATTTTTTTTCTATTTCAGATATTATATCTTCATTTGCTTCGGTTTTTAAATAAGCCATATTCCAAAAATAATCATCCATTACTTTCGAAGTACATAAAATATAATCTTTTGTTTCTTCTTTTGTATCGAAAAACATACCATTTAATAATTCGTATTGCATATTCCAACATGTGGAACAATTAAATACTCTCTCCATAATTTTACCTTCTTTCTAAAATTGCTATACTTTCGCAATGGGTGGTCACCTATTCAGGAATAGGTCATTTAACCATGTTTCATATTTAAAAACATGTTCCTATACACAAAACTGCCAGGGTTGATTGCGTATCAGGAACATATGCATTTTTCAATTTCTAAATTTATTATACATTACCAAAAAGCAGTTTTTTTCATCTGCTTGAATAATCGAAAAAACAAAAATATTCCAAATAATCTTCAAGAATACCACGCATAGCTACTTCATCTTTATTCCAAAAAACATACTAAAAAAATGAATATTTGAAATTAAAAATATTAGTCATTATGAAATAAAATGTTTTAACAAAAAATATCTTTTGCCTTTTTTATAGCATTCATTTTTATTTTTGTTCTTTTATATCTAATAAATCTCTTTTTACACATTCAAATGGCTTTGTTATGTTTTTTGGCAAATTATCTAAATCAAAAAATTTTAATTTGAAGCTCTCAGAATCTATATTTATTTCTCCTTCATATTTGTTAGTTTCAAAAATAATATTAACAAAATATGCCTCATCCTTGTTAGGATAAATATGATGTTGCTCTTCGCCGGAATATATATTAAATATTTTTAAATTATCTTTTTTAATGTCCAAATTTGTTTCTTCTTTTATTTCTCTAATTATTGTGTCATATATTGATTCGCCAATATCCATTGATCCACCTGGATTCCCCCATAAACCATCATCACTTCTTTTTTGAAGCAATACTTGTCCTTTCTCATTGAATATTAAACAGCCACATGCACATATAATAATTGGATCATGCCCAATATACTGCCTTACTTTTTTAATATATTCCATTTTTACCTCCATATTAATTATAACACATGTTCTTCTTTAATTATATTTATCATAGACACTATCTTTTCTTTTTCCATTTGAGTTTTCTTGAAAGATTCTATTATTTAAACATATTCTTTTGGAAGTTTCCCCATTTTTCTTTATTTTTCAACGGTTTTACGACATAGTACTGATACTGTTTCAACATGGCTAGACCGTGGGTTTTTGACATGTCACTTTTTACATGTTCGTGGGTCTTTGCATTCCTAAAGCAAATAGTTTACCAACCTTGTCTATTGGTTTTTGATATGTCAAAATATTACATTATTAAGTTAATTATTATATTTTATATTCATCAATTGTTTTTTTTCTTAGTTTTAACACATGATATTACTAAAAGTATAATATCAATTATTAAAGGTACACCCCATATTACTAAAATAAATGCTATATCTACAAAAAACTGATCTGTCCAATTATTTGCGTCTATGCCTAACATGGGATGGGGATATGTCATCTTCATACACATTATAGCATCAATAATCAATCTAATAATAAAAAGTATTAAAAAAACTGTAGTACATATTTTTACTATTTTCCATTTTTTCACATTTATCTCCTCTCTAAAACTGTGATACTTTCGCAATGGGTTGTATCAGTGTCAGTGCTAAGTGCTCTATCCTTGTTTCAGTATTAGGAATATTTCCTAGATATGAAACTATCATGGTTGTTTGCATATTAGTGCTAACTGAAAAGTTCTCTATTTGAAGTTAATATAATATCATTTTCTCAAAAATTTAAAATATATAAATTGATAAATAATAGATATAATTGCTATGGGAAGTTCAGTAAGAAGTAATATAGATCCATATGTAGAATAGTATTGTTTTATACCACTTAAGCCGTGTAAATATACTTCACCCCACCAGATTGAATCCGGATATTTACCTCCAAATGTTACTCCAAAAAAAACTATTCTAATAATCCAATACAAATTCAACATTATTATAAATGATAATAGTATAATAGCTATTACTAATAATATAAATCCTATTTTTTTTCTCATATATTTATCTCCTCTCTAATATACAGACACTCTCGCAATGCCCTGCCCTAGGGCGAAGAACATATTGTCTAGGCCTGTACTAGGTCAATAGAACATGTTCTTATACTCCTAGAACTACACTGGTTCTAGGGTGAAGATAATGTCATAATTGTTGCTATTATTATATATTTATTACTAATATGTTTTACAAATTAATATTAACATAAATATTATTAATTATCTATACTGCAATTCTTAATAACATCATTTATTAATTTATCATTTTCAATTTTGTTTTCTATTTCATTTATTGCAAAACACTTCTTTCCTAGATCTTTAAATGATGCTCCTGAATGGAAAACCATTTTTCGATCTATGATAATAAATCTATCATGGTAAGAATCATTCTTTATAAATAATACATTATTATACTGTTTTAAATACTTCTTCTTTAGAGTTTCATCTATATGTGATGAAATTATAATAATCTTTTTATGGATAATTCTTAATATATCAAATAACTCTTTCCCAGCATAGTTATCTAT
>CACXJP010000053.1 GCA_902768065.1 uncultured Erysipelotrichaceae bacterium | reverse complement strand
ATTTTCTTTTTAGTATCATCAAGTTGAATTTGACCACTAAGAGTTTTAACAAGATTCTTATCATTTTCGATATGTTTCTTATTAGCATATAGTGCAGCAAGTTCTTGTGTTTTACATTGTAAATCAACAAGTTGACGATACATATTCATAGCACCTGGTTTATTAGAACCAAGTTCATCTTTAACTAAATCTTCTGTACGCTTAACTTTATCTTCAAGTCTTTGAGCAACTCTCTGATAATTTTGAATAGCAAGTTTTCTATGTACATTATTATTAGCAATAATTTGAAGATACTCAATAGGAATGTTCTTATCAGACTCAGCAGCAATATCATTAAGCTGTCTAACTTCTGCATCATACATACCTTCAATCTCATCAATACGATTGACAAGTTCTTGTTGACGAGCAACAGCATCTTCTTTACTAATAAGACCTTTATTAACAAGAGCCTCTCTTACTTGGTCACTTTCAAGGAATGCTCTAAGATAATCAATATTACCATTATTAGCAGAATTCATAATAACATCATCAGCAAAATCATTAAGAGCTCTTTCTCTAGCTAAATCTTGCTGAAGTTTACCTTCTTCTGTTTCAGTATCAAAAGTTTTAGTGTCATTTGACTGAGCATAAGGATTAATACCGTTATTAATTTGTTCTGCTTCTTTGAGCATTTGATTAAGACGAGTACCTTGATATTCAATATTTGATTTACGACGTTTAATTTCAGGTAAATCATCAAATTGCCACCAAGATTTCTTTTTAACATCTTCTACAGTAGCATCTTTCTTAGAAATACCTTCTTCTATCTTTTGTTGAACTCTTTTAAAAGAAGAACCAAGACCTTGAAATACAATACCACCAATAAAACCCCAGAAAGCACTATCCCAAAGTTGAGGAGCAGTAATATATTCTGCAAGTCTACTATCAAGACCACTACCATCTTTACCGTCAAGTAAATACTGACCAAGATGTGTACCTTCTTGTTGAGCAATATAGTTAACTGCTTCTTCAATACCTTCAGTACTATCAGCAAGAGCAGTCTTATAACCACCTTTAGTAATAGCCGCAAGTTGTTCTAGTCTCTTATTAAGAAAACTCTTAGAAGCATCAATAGCTTCAATTTCTTTAGCTGTCTTACCAGCAGTTTCAATAACTCTTTTGTTAGCTAAATCAAGACTAGAAGAACCATGGGCCTTACGAAGACCTTTCCAAGTATTACGAAGACCATAAAGTTGAATAATATCAAAACCTATATTAGCAAAGTCTTCTTTAAATGTACGTGTAGCAGACCTATGAGCAATAGCGTCAGCTACAGCTTCTTTATCATTAACGTCAACACCTTCAAGAATACTAGCATTTCTTTTAATAACTTCTTGATAATCTTTTTCAGTAAAGTCTTCGCTATTAAACGTATTTAATACGTTATTCTTAACATCGTCATAAACTTGTTGAGCTTCTTGATAATTTTCCATAACTCTGCTAAGAGCAGCAGTAGTTCCATTTTCAACAAATCTACTAATTCTATCTATATTTTTAGGACTAATATGAGTAAGTTTATCTAAGTATTTAGTACCACGCATAAACTTTACTGCGTTATTAGTAAAACGTTGAACAGAATTAAGTTTACCAAGTGCAGCAACACCTCTTACAATTCCAGTAGAAGGAATTAAAAGCGTTAAAGAGCTAGCAATACTTGGTAAATTGCTAGCCCACCAACCCATATCAGTAAGACCTCCGTTGCCTATATTCTTATCAGGATTAACATAAATTGGAGTAGCTTCTTCAAAGTCTTTTTGAAGACCATCAAGATATCTACTAACTGGATTAGTATAATCTCCATCTGAAACTCCAATTCCTTGTCCAATAGCATCAACTAAATCAAACACTCCTTTAATTGTTCCAATTCCTACTTCTGAAATAATAGCTCGCTCGATACCATGAGCAAGTTTACTAAGTGCAGACTGTTGTTCAGCAAGTTGTTTATCCCAATCTTCTGTAGTTTCCCAATTATTAAGATTTATACCAGCATTTACATATTTTTCAACATCATCAACATTAAACATAAAAGCATCACGTGCGTTTATGTTAAATCCTTCTGTTATGAAAGGATGAGCATTACCCATATCAGACGACTTAAGGTAAGGCTTTTCAGCCCTACCTTTTTTAGTTTTTGGATTATAGTTAGGATTTTTAACATCATAACCACCATCAAGAATAGCATCTATATCCATAGTTATTTAATATTAACGTTAAGTATTTTATATATATCACCGATAATAGTTTGATAAATTTCAAGAGCTTTATCTGCTTTTTCATCTTTATCGGCATTACTATTTTGCATACGAACTTTAGCATCTTCTTTTGATGGATTCCAAGCAGCAACATCATATTCTTCTATTGGATAACCTGGATAAAGTTCATTAGCTGCAGCAATAGCTATTTTTTTAGCATCATTCTCTGGTGTATAACCAACTCTACGTTCTCCTTTGTTGTTAAACGCTCTATCTCCTATAGTTCTAACAGCATCTTCTATAATAATATCTTGGTGAAGCTTATTTTGAGCCTCTTCTCTGCTAATAAGTTTCCAAGTGTCAGTATTTTTATCATAATATTGAGCATTATTATTACCAACATTTTTTATAATATCACCGTTTTTAAGTTCTCGTTGATAACCATATTGTTGCATACTATTAAATTCAGCTACAGTTTTACCTTGTGTAGAAGAATTAAAAGCTGTTTGAATACTTTTAGTAAACAAACCTGGAATAAAAATAGTCATACCTCTACGAGAATCTTCTTTATCTGTAACAAAAGCTCCTTTGTTATCATCTGCTGCGATAGTTATATAAGCTCCATATTCTCCATTAGAAAGTGCTGCGCTCCAAGAAACTCTATCTTCACGAATAGCATTACGAATATAATCTTTAAGTTTACCTCTTTCAAGATTATCAGTCATTTCATGTAAATCTTCGTTTCCTGGTTCATTATCAGCATCAGTATATATTTTAAGCTTAGAAAAAGCTGTAAGCATAAGTTGATTTTCGTAAATAGCATTATCAGCTTTAAGCTGAGAAGTAAAAGCATCATCACTAATCATACCAGCTTGTCTAGCTTTATTTAATTGCATTTGACGTTCATTCATATAAGGAAGAACAGTAGTAGAAAATTGTTGATTAAGACCAACTGTATTTTGAACAGCAATATCTTTATTTCTAGTACTTCTGTCTATAAGCATTGACACTCTATCTATTTGACTACCAATATCATCACTAAAGTCACTTACTAGATTTCTGTCAGTACCATAACTAGAATATTGAATATCATCGTGATTTCTACCACTATCTATTTGCCATTTTCTAATAGCTGTTAATAATTTTATTCCGTCTATATTATTTTTAGGAATATTTACAACAGTTCTTCCTTCTTTAAAACTTATAGCGTTATCTCCTAACAAAGCTTTTATCTCATTTAAATCATAACCAGTTTCATGAGCAAACTTATTAAATTGATTTTCATCTTTATCTTTAGATAATACATCCGTTATAAGATTAAAACCTGGAATTGTATCACCTATGCCCCAAAGAGCATAACTTACGTGTTTATCATTAAATGCAACACTAATAGTAGAAGGAGTTTGTTCAGTATCATATTCTATCTTATTTGGAGCACGAGCTATAGAAGAAGGTATTATAGGAGTATTAGTATATTGCTTTCTTCCTAATGAATCTATAACTCCGAGATAATGATGTTTATCTGGATTATCTGAATCTAAAGAATCTATATCACCGTTGTTAAAAGCTTCCATAAAAGCTATTGAATAACTTTGTTCTTTTGTTGCTCTTTCATGAATAGCGTTATATTCTCTTCCATATCTACGAAGTTGAGTAATTTCATTTTCATATTCTTTTTGTTCACTTCTATTTCCCATTCTAAAATGAGAAAGATAATCAGCAAGACCAAGATAATCGTGGTCTGCTCTAAATTTATCTTCTATATTAGAATCATAGCCTTCATCATAATTTATATTATCTTTCCAAGAAGAAGGACGTTGACGAGAAGGAGCTGGCTGAGCGTTTGCAATATGTTCCATATTACGTCTAAAATTCTCAGCAAGCTTTATTCTATTATCTTCGTTATATGATATAAGAGGTGTTTTATTATAATTATTGTTTGCTCCGTTACTTCTAGTAGTAAGAGTAAATTTGGGAGAAACTTCTTCTGGCTTTCGCAAATAAAAAGGTACTGGCATATATTTAATATTTTAAATTTAACTCCAATCGTTACTAGGTGCTATATAATTATTATTAGTAGGACGAGCACCACCACTACTCTGCTTACCTGTAGGTCTTATTCTTCCTTTTTCAGGAACACTCATTGTAGTACCACTTGTAACAACACTTTTATTACCTCCAGGAACATTAGCATCAAAATCAGCTCCAGCAAATTGATTAAAATAATCTGGATTAGAAGGATTTGTTAAACCTTTAGCATATCTATTACTACCTGACTTACTATGTTTGTAATCATAAGCAGCGTTTTTAATTTCATCATTGCTTGCACTAAAAAGGTTATCAATATAATCTTGAGCACTTTCCATAGGAGCTCCGTTCTTATAATAAGTACTTTCATAACCAGCTATTTGATTTTCAAGTTCAGCACGTCGTGTTGGATCAGTAGTTTTATAAAGAACTTTAGTAAGTTTATTAATCTGATGAATACCAGCATTAAATTGGTCTACAAAAGCTTGTTTAACACGTGGATTATTATTAACAATACTTTTAGCTGTTTGAGAAATTCTATCAGCAGTAAGCCACTCTCTACTACTAGCACTAGAACCGCCTGTTCCATCTTCTCCTGTCCAAGAACTACCAATATCAATACGTTGGTCAGCAGTAGACTTTACTGCCGTTTGTATAATAGCTGTAGCAGACTGACCTTGTTCAGGAAGAGGGGCTTCCCAACCAGCAGTACCAGTAATATTACCATCCTTATCACGAGTAAAATTATTTCTATCTTGATAAGTATCTTTAAAATATTCTTTAATATAATTATCTACATTACTACGATCAATTTGTTCAAGCCATTCTTTTCTACTAGCATGTTCTTTACGACGAGCATTAAATTCAGGACTAGATAAAAATCTTCCTGGTTCTCGTTTAGAATAAAGATAAGCACCATTAATATCACCAACGTCAAGCAAAGCTTTACGTTCGTCTTTAATACGATTTAAATTATCTGTAATATATTGATTAGTTTCTTTATTATCTGGAAGAAAATCTCTTAATTTAGAAAAAGCTTCATTCATAGCAAGGTCTTGAGTAGCAAGCTTTTCTTCTCTCTCTTCAATCTTATCTAACGACCTAGCAAGTAGACTCATATCTACTTGCTGAGGTGTAAAAATGCTTCCTTGAAATGTACCAGGAGTAAAATCAACATCTGGTAATGTTATCAATTCGTTTGGCATAATTATTAACTATTTAATCTACTTTCTAATATTCTCTTATAATACTCATATCTAGCTTTATCTTCAGCGGAAAGACCTCCATTAGCTAAAGCAGCATTAACTCCAGAAAGTTGTGCTTTAACTTCAGATGGATTACCATTTCTAGCAATATAATTAATTTTAGCATCTGTTGTAGCACCTAAGAATGTATTTTCTAAATCATTTCTATACTTTGCTATACCTGAGAAATAATTAGCAAAATTCTGACCAATATTATTAAACATATTACCTGTATTAGAAGCAATAGCTGTTGCGGCTCTACCTCTTGCATTAGATGCATTAATTAATCCATTAGCGATAGAACTAGCACTACCAAGAATTCCTTCATTTTTAACGTTAGCGTTATATTCAGCAACCCTAAGTCTTGCATTATTCAAATCTCTACCAGCCATAATAGCAAGTCTTGCGTTTTCAGCAGCAGCTTGATTAGCAGCTTGTGCATTTTCACGTCTAACAGTATTTCTATATTCGTTTTCTGTTTGAGTATTTTTACTGAGTTGGTCAATATAATTACTTTCAATTCTATTAAACATATTACGTCTAGCTGCACCACTTAATGTATTTCTAGTAGTATCATTTCTAAGACGCATAGCACTTCTATTAGCTAAAGTATCTTGTGGACGTCTATTATAAAAAGTAGAACTTAAAACAGGTAAATAATTACCTTGCTTAAACATATCAGCACTAATAAGTTTAGGATCAATACCTTTTAAATTATTATATGCTTTACTTAATTCGTTAGCAGCGTCCATTTGAGCTTTAGAAGTAATTTCAGCAGCATCACTTATTCCACTATTTGAAAACAAAGAACCTAAGAAATTACCAAGACTACTAATACCTGTTCCGATAAGATTAAGAGTGCTATAAGACATACCGTTATTTGTTTTTCCGTCTAACCCAACAGGATTTTGTGTAGTAGCAGGTGCTACAGGAGCAGGAGAAATTAACTTTAAATCATTTAAAGTAGGAGCATAAAACGATTTTATAGGAGTAACATTTCCAAATCCATCAACGTACTTAGGTCTAACTTTACCTCCATTTTTAAGACTTAGTCTTTGAGGAGAAGCTAATACAGCTTGTTCCATATCATAAGCTGAAGTATCTGTATTTAAATCTGGAACATCAGCAAAAGATATAGGCATACCTACTAAAAGACCTCCTGTACGTAATCTTCTTTTACCATTAGTTTTCTTAGTATCATGTTTACCATCATCAGAAATACCATACATATCTTTAATAGTTTCTTGAATTCTAATTGCCTCTAAAGGATTCATACCTGCATTAATAGCTTTAACTGGATTAAATATACCAGCTATATTTTCATTTGAAGCAATCATAGCTTCTTCTGGAGTTCTAATAATATATTCTCCATTTTGTTTATTTTGATTACCAGCTACTTCAAATTGTTTACCTGTATTAGTTTTTATACCAACACCAGTTTTACGACCGTTAGGAGTTTTATGACTATGTTCGTGGTCATTGCCTCTAGCCTCTTCTACAGAATATCCTTCAGGAGTATAACCTAAATGACGAAGATAACCTCCGTCAGTAACTTGAAGCGGAATATTACCGCCCCGTAGAAGAAATTGTGGAACTCTTCTATTGCCAATAACTTTACCATTTTTAACTTGAATACGAGTAGCCATTTCTCTATTATTTAAAGCATTATTACCCATAAGCATTTGGATATTCATTTGAGTATCTTTTTGTAGTTGTCTGGCTTGCTCATTTTGGTCTTTAGTAAAAGCAATAGCTTGTTCTTGAAGTTTATTATCATTCTCGTTTCTACGATTGATAGACGCAATTTGTTTATCAGTCATTTTACGAGTATTATCAGCTTGCATTCTAGCAACACTTCTTTGAGTAGAAGCACCTAATGCAGCAGAAGCAGCAGTAGCAGCAGCAGTAATACCAGCAGCAGTTAAAATAGCAGCTTCTTGAGAACCAAAAATATATTTTGGTCTAGCATTTCTTAATCTTATTCTTTTATTCATAACTATTAGTATCTATTTCAATGTTTTCAAGTTTAAAATTATGTTCAGTAAAAATTTACCATCAGGTAAGTTAGAATATTCATCTGCGTTTCCAAAACCATTTAAAGCCCAAATTCCATTATTATATCTAGGAAGATTATAACTATCTAAATCATTAATAGATGATTCGTTACTTCTAGTTCTAATATTAATCTTTTCACTGAAAGTAGAATCTGTATAAATTCTAATATAATTTCCAGCATAATACCTATCTAATGTAGGTTCAGCAGCATTTATAGATATTTTAGTATTTTCATCTACATTTAATTCTTCAGAGTTAAAGTTTAAGAACTTTGAGCATATCCATCTAATGAAATTCAAACGTTTAATTTTTTCAAAATCATCATTAAATATAATATCAACAATAGAACAATCGTTTTCTGTATTATCGTTTTGAGAATCACTTACAGATAAAATATTTAAACTATAAAGTTTATTATATCGTTTATTATTAGATTCGCTTCTAATTCCAGTAGTATTATATTTAAAACAATAACTATTAGGAACATAAATATCTGTACCTTCATAATCTTTATATGAACTAAAAGTTTTAACAAAATAAGTATTACCTCTTGTTGAAAAACCAACATCAAATATAAAATCATGTATAGAAATAAATGATTTAACTAAAGTATTATAGCTCAAACAAAGACCTCTAACATCATCAACAATAAAACAAACAAAAAATCTATTATTAACTTCATCTGCGGCAAATCTTACATCAAAAGATTCATAATTAACCTTTAAATATCTTATAATGTCACTAATAGGATCACTAATAGGACTTATTTGAGAATTACCGTCAAAAACATATATTTTATTTACTATTTCATCATAAAAAACATAACTATTAAAAGTAACAATAGAATGTTCTTTTTTGGCTAGTCCAGCATAACCAAATTCAGAATCAAATATTTCATGAATACCAGTAGAGAAAATATCAGTTTCTGTAAGTTGAACATCTTGTTCATTTTCACTATGTAATTTATTTGCTCCATCAAATTTATATAATCCATGCTTACAATGTACATAAACATTATTAAGATTACTAAATAGTTTTACTATTTCACCTCTATTAGCTGGAATATAATATACATCTTCAGAATAAAATTTATAAATATTTTTTCTAGATTCATCAGACAAAATATCACTTGCTCTAACACTATTAGTAAAATTAACAATACTTTCGCTTTCTATTGGATACAGAGAAGGTCTAGTATAATGTCTATACATTTCTGGATGAGTATATACTTCACTAATATTAAATGAATTAATAGCAAGCATGACATGTCTAATTCTAGTATTATCTCCCGTACTAAGATTTCTAATCTTATCTACTAAATCTTCAGTTAAACTTAAATAATTTAAATTAAACTGAGAATTAATAATAAATTCATCACTTGATGTTGGAGTTAATACATTATTAATATCATCAAGAGATAAAGTAACAGGGTCTTTAGAATACACATCTGTATTTGCCACATATTTTGAATCGGCATCTCTATTCGGTTTTCTAACAGAACAAAGATACGCAGGAAGATTCATAATTTCAAAGTTATCAAAAGAAAATACATCATCATCTAGTTCACCGAAAACACCATCTTCTGTGTAATAAATATATGGTGTACATCTAATCAACTTTTTATCATGTTGAATTAAATTAGCTGAAGTTTCAATTTTAATCCAAAGTCTACCAATAATAGAAACATTATCTCCAACGAACTCTTTCCATTCAGTATCTTTAATGTTTGCTACAATAACACCTCTACCTCCAAATCTTTTAATATTACCAGCAGTACCTATCTTATAGCTAGGATAATATTCTCCTAAATCAGAAAACTCAATAATAGTACCATCAGGTTTAACACCAATAATTTGAATATTTTCTAGAACATTATATAAAGCACAATCAAGTTCTAAACAATTAAGTTCTATTGGATATTTATTATTAGATTTTTCTCCAACAAAAACATCAAAACATTGAGCAACTTCACGTTTAGATTGAAATATAGATATAAACATTGATGCATATCCACTAGGAATATATATGTCATCAAATGATGGATATATAGCAATACGACTTTTATCTGCTATATTACTGTAATTATATCCTGTAAAATCAGCTAAAGTTTTTTCTCCAATATAATAACCATTAGTAACAATACCATTATTTTTAACATAATGAGCATAAAATTCATATGTAACAAACGGCATTAAAGTTCTATATTGAATAAAACTAGACTCTGCTTCAAGTAACGTATTAATTAATTTATTAGTAATATTTAATGTATGATTGGTTCTTGTGACATTAATATTAATATCACAAGTAGTATCACTACCACTAGTTTGACTAGTGTCTACTTCAGCTTCACAATTAAAAGTAGAATATTCAACAAACAAACTATTATTAAAATCGTATGTTATTGTACCATCTTTACATTCTATAACATATTTAAAACCTGTAGATGAATCTAAATAAACACCTTTAATATGTTTAGATATAATGCTTATAAAATCATTTACAAGATTTTCTTCAGAACTATTAATCAGTGTACCACGAAAATCAACATTATTATTTTTTACGGTACTTAATAAATTATTATCATCTATACCTTCGATAAAATGTTTAGTTCCATCATAAATATAATAAATGCTAAGCATCATATAATTAGGAATTTTAGGCTTAATAACATTAAGCATAACATTCTTAATTATTTTAGGATTCATTGTGCCAGCACTTTTATCTCCATTTAAATATTCTTCAATATCTTCACTATATGCTCCTGCTCCTCCACTTTGTTGCCAAGTTAAAGTTTTATTATCATTGCTAGGATTAATTTTTAAATATTTAATAAGGTCTGCTCTATCTTTAAATCTTCTTTCCCAAGCGTCAGTAATAATAGTAACATCATCAGGATCACAATAAAAAGTAGGTCCGATGATAAACATATCATCAGCTATACCAAGACCTCCAAATAAATTAGCACTACTATTAAGTTTTAAATATGCGATACCATCATAATTAACAAATCTAAAATAACTAACACTATCGTTAAATTTATCAGAGTTTGTTAATATAGTTATATTACCTTCTTTTACATTTTCTCCATATTCAGATTTTATAGGATATATAATATTATCAAGACTTCTTGGAACATAAAGATCTTCATAATTATGGTCTGTAGTTTTAAACTTAACTTTCCATAAAATATCACTATCTGCTAAAGCAGCCTTACTTTCAACTCTAGTAGTATCATTATCTTTATCTGATTTATATAAACCAGGAAAACCCATACCACCAGCTTGAGTTAAAACGTTATAATAAGTAGTTCCAGACTTAATCAATAAATAATTACCTAGTTGTAACATATTACTACTAGGTGTTTCAGTATTTCCTAAATCAGAAATATTAATATCTATATCTATACCGCTAGCTATAGCTTGAATATCCTCACCATCATCATCTACTTTAGGATTAAAATCGCTTTCTATATAATTAGAAATATAAAGTTTATTTTTAAATGAAGTAACATTCTTTACATTATATAATTCATAAACAGGTCTTAATAAATCATCTATATTTATTTCTTCGACTTCAAATTCATTATAAGTAAAATAAATAGAGTCAACATTAAAAGTAAAAGACTTCCAACTACGAGCAACGACTGTATCATCATTTGATAAAATAAAACCTAATTGAAATTCTTTATAATATTTAGTAGCATCTTCGTATTCATCGTCTTCTATATTAAATCTAGGAGAAAAAACAAAAGATTTAGCTGCATCTTTTGTTGTTTTCATAAATTTAATACTACCTTGAATAGTTTCTGTCGTTTGAGTAGTACCAGCAAATAATTCTTTACTACAAGGCATCCAACTAGTATAATCATCTTTTGCTATTTTATATCTAACAAAAAATTGATATACACCATTAGGAATATTTCTAGCATAAGTATCAGTTAATACTAAATTTAAAATAGGTATAATAGGAGCCTGTGTATACAAACTTTCGTTTGCTACAGACTTAGTAATATTAATATGTTTTAAAGGTATTAATTTAGTTACTTCATTTTCAAAATATTCATTTACAGTTAAAATAATATCTCCACAATTATTTATAGTAGTATATCCACCAATCTTTCCACCACTATAAGTCCATGCAGTGTCTAACACTGTAAGAGTATCATTTATCTCATCATATTCAAATATATCATAAGTTGATATAGTCCAACGTGATTTAACAAAAAAATATACTTTATTGTTTATACCAACAACGTGTCCTAAATATTCATATATATGACCAGGACGATGTTGTATAGGATTAGGTATTAAAGTACCAAATATTTTATCAAAAAATCCATCTTCTGTAATAGTACCGTTTTCTAGAAGTTTTATATTTTCTGCATATACAAAACTTCCATTATCTACAGACTGAGGAGTTCTATTTAAATTTAATTTAGTAACTAATTTAGACATAACTTAACTTCTAGGTAAAAATGTACTATTATAAAAGAAATTATTCCAACCTTCATCTCCATTTTTTGCCATATCATTAAGAACAGAAGTTTTAGCTTTTGTCTTATAATACAACCATTGAGAATAAGGATTTGTAGCTTGACTAGCAGATTTTAAATCATATACAGGATGATGACTTCCTCTACTAAGATACTTAAATAAAACATACCAAGCAAGAGCTTCAAGTAAAACTCCATTATCATAAATATAAGGAACTTCACAATCATAATAATCATCATGATATGTAGCTACTTCATAACTTTCAACAATAATTTTGTCTGTATCAAAATTAAGTTCTATACTATTACCATTAAGATAAAATTTATGATTTCCCATAGAAGGAACTACTGTAGCTAAAATTGTAGAAGAAGCACCATATTTAGC
Source organism: uncultured Erysipelotrichaceae bacterium (assembly GCA_902768065.1). Next base: position 14,065 of record CACXJP010000053.1, on the reverse strand, counting down.
AGCATTATCAGTAACACCAATAGTTTGCTCTTGTCCCCCCGTAGAAGAAATATTGCACTGTTTCATAGCACAACACTTATCATCTTCTCCATTAGCTATTTCATTACCATATTTATCAAATACTTTAAGTTCATGAGCTGTAATTTCACAAGGAAATTGTGCTATTCTTTCATTAACTTCAAGTTCTCTACGTTTCTTTTCCATAGGAAGAACTTTAAGTTGAGAAAGAGCATCTATAACCCAAGCAGCAACTCTAGGTATCCAATCCGATTCGCTTATGTTAAAATCATTATCAATTTTACCCACAAGACGATTCATACTTATAAGACGTTTGATTTTCATTTCTAATAAAATTAGTATATAACATTGCATTTGATTCAAGACACATTGTAAGTTTTGTTTTCATATCAACAGGCAACTCACATATCTTATTTAAATCTTTATCACATTCTTCTATAAGTTGTTTATTTGATTTACCTCTAATTTCAACAGAACGATAATCCTGTGTAGTAAAGTTAAAACTACTAGCTTCTGGAAAACGTTTATTAGCTACAAATACTTCATAAATATATTCACTATTTAGATAAACTCTTCCATCTTCAGCTTTATATTCAATACCATTTTTAGCACACCATTCTGCTTCAGCTTTATTATAAAGTCTACCTCCATTAGCTAAAATTTGTGCTTTCTTTTCTTTAGTAGCTTTATAATCTATATGTTTTCGTTTAGAAGTAACTTTTACTCTATTGATAATAACATCACCTAAATTATGTCCAAAATGATAAGCATACCCTTCAATAATCATCTTTTTATGAACTTCATTAAAATAAGTTCTCATATATCTAGTATACTCGTTAACTTTAATTGATAAAACCTTATCGTAAAACTCAAGTTGTTTCTTTAGTTCAACGATTTTATATTGCTTTTCTGCAAGTTTAAGAAGATCACTAAGTTCAGAAGTAAGAGTATAATCATTTTGTTTATTAAGAAAAGCACTTTTACACATTTTGTAAAACTGCCCATCAACATATTCATTATTAATAAATTCAGGATAGTCAGAAAGATTAATTTTATATTTAAGATAATCATCATGATGTTCCATGATATGAGATTGAAGAAGAAAAACTTCTTCAATTAATTCTTCTCTTTCTTTAAGTGCTTCATCTTTCTTCTGAGTATAAGCTGTTCTCATAGCTTTATAATACTCACGAATATGCACAGGCATAGGTTTTATTTGAGCCATAACTATATATTATTAATTAAATTTAACTGCGTTAGGAATTTCGTCTGTAACATGACTATTATTTAAAAGACCTCGTTTAATAATAATTTCTTTTATTTGTCCAATCATATCTTCAGGAATCAACCATTCATTAGTTTCATTTAGAATATCAATACCTGTTGTTGTACCATTTTCTAGTTCAATAGTAACTGGACGTTCAAAAGCAGATTCAATTATAATTTTATTTACTTCTATTGCTTTATTATTAGCAGGAAATAAATAAATAAATCCGTTTATATAATCATAACAAGGCATAGCACAAAGTCCTGGAACAGCAGAACGAAATCTAGCACTTGTTTCTTTTATAAACGGAAACTCTCTATTTGTTTTAAAACCAACAGAACTAACTCTGTCAAAAGGAAGATTATTAGTAAGTCTTACAGGTCTAGGAACAGGTTGTAAAGTTCTTTTTATTTTAGTCATATCTTCTTCTGCATATCCTTCAGGAAGTATAATTTCTCCATCATTAACATCAGTAAGACTAACTTTATAACGTTGAACAAGAACTTTATCTACATAACCATGATTCTCATAACTACGTCTAATTACTTCATTTCTAGTTTGTGCAACAATAAGTTTAATATGTTCTCGCAATCCATGATTATTAGGATCACCTAACGTGTGCGCAAATTCTGATACTAATTGTCCAATACTTGCCATTATTATTATTATATTTATTATTTATACTATATTTAATTCTAATATAATAAGATTAATGAAGCCGCCCCGTAGAAGAAATTGTAGACTTCTACTCAAATAAATTAAGTTGTTTATAATCAATATTAAAATATTTACAAATAGGTTTCATAATCCAAGACCAAAATACTGGAGTAATAATAGAACTATTAAGAATAAGTTTAACATCACTACCAGTAAAATAATAAACACTTCCAACTATAACTATACAAATAAGAAGAACAATTCTTTTATTCCAAAGTTTCATATCAACTTTACCATTTTTATTATTAATTAAATTAATAATAAGATAAGTAAGTATATTTACAATAATACAATAAGCAAAATCAAAAGAATTTAGTGTTGTTTGTATAGTATTATTTATTATTTCCATATTTAATTTAAGTTTAATATTAACTTTAAGTTTACTATTACCTTTAATTCTTGACCCCTTAACAAGGGCAAATGTAACAAAAAAATTTCAATTATCCAAATTTCAGCTAGCCACCTCGATTATTTGTGTGCGCACACAACAGCAAATTTTAACATCTGAGATGAGTTAATCGACTGAAAATCAGATTGTTTGAGATACGATAATAAAAATTCATAAATAATCCTAACAGTCAAATAATGACCATTAGGATTATAATTAACACGAACAAAAGAACCTTCTTGAATGATAATATATCTTGCTTATAATATAACCTATAAGATAAGCTGCTGGTTCACTATCGATAGGAACATCATAATAATTACATATCGCAGTTTGAACATGATTAGCTTCATGAGAAATAGTATTTATTAATTCTTTTTTACTAGAAGCTTTATTAATACATACTACAGACGTTTTAAAATCATCATTTGTAAATGTTACACCAGTGTTAAGTTTATAACTTATCTTATCATATATTTCATCCATAACACTTGTTGGAGCAAGTATATCAGTTAATGCTGATTCAATAATATCATATCTATCATAGTCAACATTAATAAATAAAACTATTTTCCAATATCCTGCTACATCTACAATAGATTTAATCATATCATATCGTCCCAATCTATAGGATTATTCATAAATATACAATCTGCATAAAATCTATTAAAAACATAACCTTCTTCTGCGTCTGCATCATCAATTACATCTTTAACATATTTAGCAAGATGTTCTTCTGTTGGAACAGATTTTCCAAGAAAATCAGCTTGACACATATTAGCTACATAAACGGCATCATAAAGTTTATTTCTTTTAAGCTTAATACCATAAGAATCAAGTAGATTATCTACAGTTTCTTTATTATAAGGCTTTATATATTCTTTACGACCATTTATATCTCTGTACATTCGACTAACAGCTTCTTTACAAAGTTTCTTGTTGAAATGACAACCATAATTATTAATATAACGTTCCATTCCTTCAGGAATTTCATCGTAACTACCAGTATTTGTATGATACATAATATTAACTTTATTAAAAATGGCAGTTGTTCAATTTCCTCTACGGGGAGGTAATATTCCAACTGCCATATTCACTTACTTTATTAATTACTTATCTCATTCGACTACCGCCTCCACGACGATAACTATAACGACTACCTCTCATACGAGGGTCATCTTCATAACCATCATCATCACGATAACGACCTCCACGAAATTCAGCTTCACCTTCTTCCATTGCTTCTTCAAGACAATCTTCCAATTCCTCAGCGAATTTCTTCATCTTCTTCACTTTCTTCAATAAATACTCGTGGTCTTCTTCTGATTTAAATCTAATTACCATCATAATCTTTAATTTGTTTGTTTAGCTTTCTCTTTAAGTAAAGATATTGCTTCACTTAGTTGAGCCTTAAGACTTCCAACCTCATCTTTAAGTGCTTTAACTTCATCAGAATTACTTGCACTACCAGGCATAAGTTCATTAAGAACATTATCAAACTGGGGAATAAGTTTTTCATGATAAGGAGCACTTTCAACAATAGCTTTACTTTTATCTTTCAAACTTTTAATATAATTATAAAGAGAATCTTTATTGTCTGCAATAACGAAAGATTTATCTCCAAAATCAGCAATAGCACTATTACTGGGCACTTGTTGGAAAGTTTTCTTTTCACCATTAATATTACAAACAATATCAAGTCTTAACTCAGGCATTTGACCAAACATACTAGAATTTTGATTTCCGATAGTTGGTGTAACATTTTCAACAGAAGCAGTAAACCACTTTATACCATCTGTTCTATCTAGTCCATAAAGAACATTACCTTTACTTAAAGTAGAAAACATAGTTGTATAATTTTAATTAATTAATCTACAGTCCTTGACATAAGAGTTAGCAAACCTCTAGTTCTATCATTGAACACAAGTATATTACTAACATTCAGTAATTCAGCAGCAGTTACTGGAGTACCATTAGGCAAAGTTAATGGTTTTGTAACATCATTAAGAGTGAGTGTTACAGGTAAAGTTGTAGTAGCGTCTGCGGGAATGACTGTACTAATCATAATAGTAAGATAACCTACAGGCTGAATCCTACGAACACCAAGAGCAATGTTAATGGTCTCAGTTCCAACAGTAGTATTAGTTGATACAATATACGGAATACCACCAGCGTTAGTTGCTATAATTTGATTACAACAAGCCATACGTTTACCTCCTATCCGTTATTAATAAACAATACCACCACCGAAGCCAGAACCCCAGCCACCAAAATTACCACCAGGATAGAAACCCTGACCTATGTAAGGAGTAGCATTAACACCTACAAGATTAGGCCATTGAACAGGAACAGTATTAGGCTGTTTTGCAGCAATAGCATCGATCTTGTCGTCAAGAGCATGGAAAGCAGCGTTAAACTGAAGAGTTTGCTTATCGTTACTAATCTGATTACGCAACTGAGTAATAATATCACCCTGAGTATCAATCTTAGTTTGTAATTCACGTTCCTTCAAATCACAGAACTCTTTAGTAATAAGAGTATTCTGACCAGCAATAGCATTAAGAATAGAATTAGTATCACGTTCTGCCTGGTTCTGCAAAGTATTAGTTTGCTGACAAATAGCTAACTTATCACTACCGTCAAGTTGAGCAAGTTGTAAACGAACATTAGCATCATTAGCAGCAAGCTGACTTTGCAATGCAGCAGTTTGATTAGCAATAGCAAGACGATTTTCGCAGCAGCACTCACAAAGTTTGCTAAGAATAGAAGTATTACCAGCCTGAATAGCATTAATTGTCTGAAGACTACTCATACCAATCTGACCAGATACTTCTGTAATAGAATTCTGAAGACCAAAAATAGTACTCTTAATTCCTTCAATAGAAGTATTCATCATCTGAGCAAGAGTATTCAGATTGTCAAAACGACCATTCATAATCTCAGCAAGATATTGGCGACCTTCGTTACCGTTTACAGATGCAAGATAGTCATTAAAATTACCGTTACGACCATTTCTATCCCACATCATCCACATAAACATTATCCACCACCAGGCTCCATTGCCACCACCCTTCTTGTGCCATAATTTAAACATTTTAATTTAGTTAATAAATAGAATAAGTAACTTTAGTTGCGCATCTAAAAGTTACTGCAAATATAAGAAGAATATTAACTAAACTAAAATGTTGCCGATAAATAAAATAACCGCCTAACTATCAGCGAGTTAAGCGGTTATTGGATTGCCGAATAGCAATATCAAGTTCATCTTTATACCAAATAAGAAAACTATTACCAACTTTCTTACGACCTTTAGGTAAAGTTCCATCTCTAACTAAATCTCTAAAACGACTTTGTTTTAGATTAACATATCTACAAGCTTGATCTAAATTCATTTCAATATGACCTACAGTACCAAGTACAATACTAGCTTGTTCATCTGTAAGTTCGCATTTACCTTCTTTTATTTTATTACCTATATCAATAAGTGTTGTACCTACGAAATCTAATATAGCTTGATTCATATTCTTTTCAATTTTAGATAAAGAGTTATAATAAGAGCAATAAATGTAATACAAGAGTACATTATAAATAAATTAAAATCATTTAGAGGAATACCAACATAGTAATCATAACATTTAAGTAAATAAAGTACAACTACATAATGAAGAAACATACGATGATATTCACAAAAACGTAGAACATAACTAGCAAGATAAATAAAACTTATACAAAGAAAAACAAATGCATGAGCGATAAGTTTAATCTGAATACCAAAATAAGATATAATAGTATTAACAAAATAAAGTATTGCTAATATTATAGGTATAAGTTTCAAATATATTCTGAATAACTTAACTAGTTTTAAACTTAATTTTTCCTCCATGTTTATATCCATTACGTTGTTTAGTTAAACCTACAGCAGGAGTACCTGGTTTAGGTCTTCTATCTTCATCAGATTCTTTAGTAACAATAGGTTTACTAGTATTAACAAAATTAGGCTGAGAAGTACTTTGTTTTCCAACAATTACCTTTTTAGTACCATCTGGATGAGTTACAGTAATTACTTTACGAGGCATAATATTACTAAGTTTAATAATTCATAATTTCTTCTACGGGGTGGCAATAGCATACTTATAACTTAATTTAATGCTATTTTAAATCTACCACGCCTTTTAAATATATCTAATGATTAATTAATAAGGAGTACACATAAATCTACTGAAATCGTATTTTAAAATATGAAATAACATAAGTGTACTATTATTACTATTATTAATATTAACATTAGATGAAATATTCCCGCCCCGTAGAAGAATTTATTCAATAATTCTACAAGAGCGAGAATATTACTTTATTTACATTCAAACAAATTACTAATAAGATTAGCTATAACATTCATATTAAAATCATTAGCATTTTCTTGTGGATGATGTTTAATCCAAGTATTAATAACTTTAATAATCTGTCGTAACATAATATTATTTTCATGAGTTTCACGAACAACTTGCTTAACAGGCATATCTCTAATTTTTTCTTGTAACTCTTTAAGAGTATCAAGAACATAACTTTCTTCTTCGTATGTCATAATTAAATATATTCATCAAGTTCAATAGGATCTGGATATTCTAAACTAATATTATAGTTTAATATATCTTCTATTTTATCAAGTTTTATAATTTCAGCTTTATGTTCTGCTGTTACATCATAACAACGTTTAGCGTATTTTTCTAAATCGATAAGAAATTCTTTTAAATTATCAATAGACAACATAACATAAACATCATCTAACCATAGTTTATACATCGTCATGCCACTTTTTTCAAATAGTTCACAACTATGATATATAGCATTTCTAGTATTAACATCTAGCCAATATGTTTTATTATTAAAATAAAAAACATTAACTTCGCTAGAAGAATCATATTCATTAAGCGCATCTAATAAATGTTTTTTAATTTTATCTACTGACTGAATACCTATTGATATTATTTCTATATATTCTATATCATTATTATCTTCTTGTTCATTAATACTCGCTTCATTATTATTAGGAGTATAAGAACGAGGTGATAATTTAATAGCATATTTATTTTGTTTTTTATTTACTAATTCAATTTGATTGAAATTAGCACTATTTCCTTTTAACCAAATCATAATATTTTAACTAAATTGATAATAACCTTTATTATTAATAATAATCGTTGTCGTGAAAGGATACGATATTGCTTTAAATTGTTTACCTGCTTCTACTAAAACTTCACCGCTAGTACTAACAAGAACGTTATCATGTTTTATTAAATTATCGTTTTTATCTTTAATACTATAATTATATTCAAACTTAAGTCAATCTGTACCTTTCTTTTGAAATATCCAACTGTTAGTTATAACTATTGGAATACCTATAATATCTTTTACAAAATCCCTATCATGCACACTAACATTTAAATCTTTAAAGTTTTTCATATTTATATATTTAAACCAAAGATGACGACAATCAGCATGTTTAAGAATACCCCAATAAGAACCTAAAACATTAACATCTCTATTAGATAGATTATCGATATTTAATTTAGATACTTTATTAATAAAATTAATTTTAGTTCTTTTTCTAATTTTAACATAATCAGGTTTTATTATATAACCTAAAAAATCTATGCCTCTATCTTTTATTGGAAATATTTGCCAATTATCTTTTATTTTTATATGTAATTCATTTATTTTTATAATAATTTCATTTATAATACTATGAAGTTCTTCTTTTGTTTCCGCAAGAATAACTATATCATCACAATATCTAAAATAAGGTTTAATACCTTTAGTTTCTTTAATCCAATGGTCAAAATCACTGAAATAGAAATTATTAAAATATTGAGAAGTATAATTACCAATAGGAATACCATGTTCACAGCTATCTATAATCTTAAATAATAACCAAAGTAAATCATCGTCTTTAAATTTCCTAGCAAGTTTATTCTTTAGAATTTCCTTATCAAGAGAAGGATAACATTTATGAATATCTAATTTAAGACAGTATTTATAATTGCCTTTTCTAAGAGCTTGTTTAACTCTATTTAGACCTAAATGTATACCTCTGTATTTAATAGAAGAATAAGTATCAAGTATGAAAGTTTCACGAAATATAGGTTCGAGATAATTCATAATAGCGTGTTGAACTATTCTATCTCGCATTGGGAGTTTATATATTTCTCTTCATTTATGACCTGTAAAACGTTTAAATATTTCATACTTAGATACTTCATATGTTTTATTAACAACCTCTTTAAGAAGATTACGAAGATACTTATTAGAACCTTTACGTTCTATAATTTTAACTTCTTTATAATGCTTTTTGCCTTTAATAGCATTTTTATAAGCTTTACGAAAATTCTCAATAGTAAATATTTTTTTAGATAATCCTTTATAAGTTTTCATATCTGTTGATGTAAACGACGTTCTTCACTATCCACAAACCTAATAAAATTGTTAGTTTAAAAAGGTTCTCCAGTACTTACTAGTCCATAGTCAATTTTTTACCAAGAGATACGGTAGAGTCAAATGTTACAAAAATTATCAGAGTAATACGTAGGCATAAACCAACAGTATAACCATCAACATAACGCCCTCTACCTTTATTAATTATTTCTATTTTTCTATATTAAACACTAAAACTATCAACAATTATATAATTACCTTTATATAGCAAACGGGAACCGAGATAAGCATGGACACTACTGGCAGAACTGCCGACATTGAGAAAACCAAGACCGCCATAGAGATAAGCGGCAATACCAGAGCGAAGGGCGACATAACCAGCAGCGGCATAAACACTACCGTAATCGGCGAAAGCCCTATTGTAATTACTATTACTTATAGTACTTATAGGAGTAACATCTCCATCAGTACCAAGGAATAGTTTTGTTATTTCATTACCTTCAACAACACCATTTTGTATAGTTCTAACAACAGTATGAGCTTTATAATCATATACATTAATAAGACCAGAAGAATTTTCAGTACGTATATTATCAATCCATTCTGCAATATCTCCCCACCAGTTTTCAAGTCCCCAAAAATTAATACTTACGTTCGTAGATGTTCCAGCACTACTACCTCCGTCTACATCAGCTTCAGTATCTACCATTCCTTTAGAATCACACAAACCTGTAGTTTTTGGATGATTAGTTGAACCTCTACCTACAATAACTTGAGCATCTGTATTAGCTAGCCATCCATATCCAAGTAAACACATAATTTGATGTGATTCATAACTTACAATTCTATAAGGAACATTCTCATTATTAGTTTTAGCTGTAGCAGCCCCAGTAAATTGATTCCAACTTTGATTTACAGTAGGTGTTACATCTTTTCTACTATAACATTTTCCATCATCAATTATCGCTTCATAAACTCCAATGAAAGTATCACCTTCCCAATGATGCCATGTATTATCAACAAAGTCAGAATCCATAGAAAAACTAACTTTATAAACATCTGTAGCAACTTCTTCACATTTCCACCAAAATTCAGGAAGTTTCATAAAGAGGTCTATATTATAATATTTAGTAGTTTCATCTTCAATATATGTCCACTCAATATCACTACCATCAGCATATTTAGTTTTATCTGCATCGCTTACTTGTTTTATTTCAAGAACATCACTGTTTTCATTATATTTACCTATATATAAATGAGAATGAGCTCTAATTCTAGCGATAACATCAATGAATTCATAATTACCATTAATATATGTTTTTTCTGTAGCAAGCATAGACGCAACATGATTTTCTATCATATCTTCAGTTAGTCTATTTTGTACATCACCAGACTGATTTATAATATAACTTGTTACAAGTCCATCTTGAAAATTAACGTTATTCTTTAAGAAATCAACATCTTGTTGAATATTTGTAACATCTTGTTGAATGTTTTCAACATCAGAGATATTAGCTTTTTTAGAACGTTTTTCTTGAGAACCTGGAACGATTTCAAAAAGTTCATTCTCATGTTTAGCAACAGTTTTTTTCAAATCTTCATCGCCTCCTTGATTTTCTTCTATAGCTTCTTTTACATGACGAAGTTCAGTTTGAATATTAGGAAAAGAATTAGCGTTCTTTGGAACAATTAAATCTACTTTACTCATAATTTTATAATTTTTAAATTAGACAATTAAAGTTCTTACATCTACCATATTAGGTAGAAAATCATTTACTATATCTGATATTTGATATACTTTAGGTTGTTCTTCATGAGCATCACCTGTATTAACAGATAAAGTACCCATCCAATTACCATATATATCTTGAAATGCGTTATGAGCTTGAGCTCTTTCTAAAACACTAAAATTAAGATTTTTTAATTCATTTATAACACCATCTATTATTTCTTGAGTAACAAACCCTGCTACAAGCTTTATTGTTTTAGTGCCATGACGTGTTATTTCATCAACACTTAAAACTGATCTTTCATCACTACTTAGTTGACTAAGCTGAATAAATCTTTGATGCGTATAAGGATTTAAATGATTAGGAACATAAACTAAAAATTTAATATTATTATATTCAAAATAATAGAAAAGTTTAGAATCTTCAGTTTTTATATCTATAACTCCTTCTTTACAATCAACTATACAGTCAATATCACTATTTATTCCAACTTTAAAAGCAAATGATGTATTATCGCATTTACAGCCAAAACTATTAAGTCTAGCTTTTATATATTTAATTAAAGTTTCAGCAAGTTTATCATTGCCAATACGTCTAGCTGCAACAGCAGAATTAAACATATTATAACAATCTATAATATTTTCATTTCTATCTACACATCTAGCCTTGCAATCTTTTAACATTGCTTCGCCATAATCAGCCATTAAAGTTAAAATAGCATGATATACACAAATATAGTCTACAGGAATAGTAGTATATACATAATCATATGTTTCATTTGTAGTATTCATGATTTTAAAACACTATTATATAATTTATCAAAATTTTTTCTAGTATCATCATCAAAACTTTCAATAACAGAATAAGCAGCATATAGAATATCTACAAGTTGTAAATTATTATATTTATGCCTATTTGGAATATAACCTTCATCTGTAAGTTTGACAATAATATCAGAAATGCTTAGCATCCTATTTACAAGGACACTAAGCATTGTTTGTATTAAATTAAATTCAGACATAAACCTTATGTATTGAAAGTTTTATTATTAACAAAAGTAGAATAATCAGCAACGTGTAACAATAGTCTATTATTAAGTTGACTTATTCTAGACAAACTATCTTGACCGTTAAACACTATTGAAACTATACTATCAGAAACATCTTTTATCCAATCTTCTTTTAATTTAGTAGCAACATTTACTTCATTAATCTCATATTGAGAAAGAATAGAATACAATTTAAAATATTCAGTACTAACTAACTTAGTTATATTATCTTGAATAAATTGTTTGTTCTTATCAATGTTATTATGTATTATTATAGATTCACATTCTTGAACAATTTTTGAAGCAAAAGTTCTAAAACCTAAATCAATAACACTTTTACATTTACTAGCTTCTCTTCTTTCTTTATCTTTTAGAGTTCTATCTAATACAACATTAAGTTTAACTAAATTTTCAGTCATTTCTTTCATTGCTTTACTCATTTCAATAAGAGGTTTATTCTTACTCTTTTGCTTGAAATAACTAATAAGATTAACTATTAGCGTATAAAGAATGAAAACACAACTTGAAATAGCAACAGTATAATAAGATGAATTTCTGACACTTTCGTTAACAATATCATTTATTGTTTGAAAGTCATTCATAAGTTCAATATTTAATCCACTAGCCGCCCCGTAGAAGAAACTAGTGGATTAGTTGTTACACTTTAAGATTCTTTAACCGCTTGGTCATCAGACTTAGCATCACAAAGAATAGCATCAATAGTGCTAAAACTTGGATTAGTAATAGGCACTGCGATATAAACATTCTGCCAAACACGTTCGTCTGTTTGCTTACCAGCAACACGACCTGTTGCAAATCGAAGAGTATAAATAGCGTAACCTGCGGTAGATACACCACCTGTACCACTTGTATTAGGAACTAAATCTTCTACAGCTTCTGGATAACCAGGATAAATATGCTGACTTTCCAAATCTGTATTAGTAAAGCCCTTACCAGCAGCACACTTCTGAGCCAAAGCTTGAACGTATGCTTTATCACCTACAGTAATAACAGCTTGAGTTGTAGCTACAGTAGAACCATCTGCGTAAGTTTCAGTAAGAACTGCACCACTACGAGAATCACTAGCTACTACGCCAAAACCGTCATCACCAAGTTTAACAACCCAATCAGTAGAAGTATTGGTTCCTGTAACAGTGATAACACCTGTACTAGCATTTACTGCAACTGTAACATCAAGACAAGCACCTTCTACCTTTTCCTTAAGTTGTTTACCAAGCTCTTTAAATACTGCAATGTTAGTCTTAGTAACATCTTTTGGAACAAAAGTAGACACAGTATACTTATTACGCTCATTAGGAACAGTACCTCGCTTAATAAGAATAATAGAGTATGACTTGCCAGCAGCAGCATTACTAGAAGCAGGAGTAATAACAGCAGAGAAAGGATTACCAGCAGTAGGTAAAGCTTTAACTACACTTAAAGTAGAAAGATCTACTTCAGGAATCATGAAAGGAAGAACATTTTCTCCACCACCAAGAGCAATTCCGAAATTCTTAGTTGGAGCAGCATTCAAAAGAGTACTTGCACCAAGCTCAAAGAAACTAATTGCACCTTTAGCCAAATTACTAAAGTTAAAAGCAGTAACATTATCACCACCAGCAACAGCTTTAGCATTAATAGCTTTTTGACTATTTACAATTAAAAGTTGATTCATAATTTATAAAATTTTATCTATTAGAATTATTATAACCATCAGAAGGAACAGCAGTATTTCTAGCTATTTCTCTTTGTTGATTTTGGTCTTGTGCTTGTTGACCAAGCATATTACCTGCAATAGAAGCTCTGTATAAATCGACTGCGTGTTTCAAAATATCAACATGAAGATACTCTGGAAGATTACATTCGATATTATCCATACCTTTATCAATTCTATACTTGACTTTAGCGGGTTTAGCAATATAAGAAATTCTTAAAGTATAAGGAATAAGATTTTCATCTAAAACATATCCAGTACCTAAAGGTGATTCTTGAGGTGCTAAACCAAACTTATCAAAATATAGTTCAAAAGCATTAGCATTAATTGTAAGAACAGGACTTCTTAGTTTTGGAGATAGAATAAAATCATTCAGTACATCAGCCAAAAAAGCGTCATCTATTAATCTAACAGGAAAATACTTAGATGTAAAATTATTTACATAAAAAGCACCTCCGCCATTAAGTAAAATACCGATTAAAGTAGATTTATAATCTATAGCAAAATCTACATAGAACAAAGTATCTAACTCAATATCGTTAGCTTTAAGTAATGCTTTATGAATACCATCAGAATCAAGTTCAAATATCGTATGAGAAGGAGTACAATTAACAGTGTATTTAAGAGAAGAATTATCACGAATACTAATTTGTATTTCTGCGTTAGAACTACCCGTAAATCGTACAGCACTAAATGTACCAGAAACATACGATATTGTTAAACTAGGTTTAGTTGATATATCACCATAATA
>CACXJP010000052.1 GCA_902768065.1 uncultured Erysipelotrichaceae bacterium | reverse complement strand
CACTTGCTCCTGTTGAACCAGTAATACTTTGTGCCTGTGTGAAATGTACCTTGAAGTTTTCTTGGTTTACTGATGCAGTTGCATTACCATTAATAATTAGATTTACTGCACTTATTGCCGCATATCCTATTCCTAATGCAACTACTGCAACAAGTACAAATAAACATATTTGTAATGTTTTTTTGTTTTGAAAATTTTTCATAAAATATTTCTCCTCTTCCTACTATATAAAAGTATTGTAACATTCCCCCCAACAAAAAACAAGCAGTGTACCTGCTTGTTTTACACTTTACATCATATACATAAAATTAATCATATTATTTCTTTTTTATTAACCACTTTTATCTAACACAAACAGTATCATATTATATATAAAAAGACCATTTCCAAATTTTCATTTGTCAACAGTCTGAAACGACTTTTATAAAAAGTCATTTTATTTATATTCTATCTTCAATTATATTAATAATTTCATCTCTTATCTTATTATCTGAAATATTACTTAATATTTTAGAAAAGTTAGCCATAACTATTAATTTTTCAGCATCCTTTCTGGAATAACCATGTGTCATAATATAAAATAATTTATCCTCATCAACTTTTCCAGAAGAAACACCATGAGAACCAACAACGTCTTCTTCATGACACAACATCTGAGGAAGACTTCTACTAATTACATTATCAGAAAGTAAAACACAATTCTCGTTCTCATCACCAATTGAATTCTTACATCCTTCTATAAAATCAATAGTACCTCTAAATACTTTTTTAGTATTATCATTAATTGCTCCCTCTACCCTCATAATATTTTTAGAATTTTCTCCAATATTATTAAGATAGTAATTCATATCAATAATATTATTATTAGATCCCAAATATATATTATTTAAATAGTTAGTTGCATTATTATAAACATTACTATATACATTATTTACTTTTATATTAGAACCAATATCAATTATATTATTAGAAATAGTAGAACTAATTAATGAATCATTTTCAATAGCTATAAAATTATCACTTATATCATTTAATAAGTTAATATATGTAATACTTCCTTTAGAATTAATATTACTATTAATTCTACTTAATAAATGATGAAAATGTTTATTATTGTCAACTGACTTATAAATGATAATAAAATTACAAGAAGAGTTTTCTTCATAATTAAAATTAATTTTATCAATCAAAACATCATCATTACTAAATTCATATTCTAAAATAACACTATCATTTATTCTAATATTTTTAGGTATGGTAATATCAACACTTAAATATTTTGAAAACTCCAAACCTATTTTAGAAACCAATTTATCTTCAGTAATATCTTGATTAATATCTAATGAATCATTATTACTAATACTATATTTTTTCATACCAGTAATTTCTGGTATTTCTAAATCTATTTTTAAGTCATTTACTTTAAAATTATTAGTTGTTTTTACTGGTAATTTATTTAATATATATTCCATAAAATCACCTACCCTATAGTTCCTTCTAATTCTAAATCAATAAGTCTATTCATCTCAACTGCATACTCTACAGGAAATGCCTTAGCAATAGGTTCAGCAAAACCTCTAACTATTAATCCCTTAGCATCTTCTTCACTCATTCCTCTAGTCATTAAATAGTAAATTGCTTGATCACTAATTTTTCCTATTTTAGCTTCATGAGAAAAAATAACATCATCAGCTTCTATAGTATTAACAGGAACTGTATCACTTCGAGATATACTATCTAACATTAATGATTCACAAGATAAAGCCAGTTTAGATTTCTTTGCTTTCCTTTTTACAACAACATTACTTCTAAAAGTACATATTCCTCCATCCTTAGAAATAGACTTTGCATTAACAACAGTACTAGTTCTTGGAGCATTGTGAATTACTTTTATACCAGTATCAAGGTTCTGTCCTTTACCGGCAAATGATATATTTAAAAAGTCACACTTAGCACCTACACCATTTAATACACTAAGTGGATATAACATTGATACTTTAGATCCAAAAGAACCCATAATCCACTCTATTTTTCCACCTTCAGAAACATAACATTTCTTAGTATTAAGATTTAACATATTCTTTGACCAATTCTCTATTGTAGAAAATCTTAAATATGCATTTTTTTCTACAAATAACTCTACACATCCTGCATGTAAATTAAGTTCATTATATCCAGGCGCAGAACATCCTTCAATAAATTGAAGTTCAGCACCTTCATCAACAATAATTAAAGTATGTTCAAATTGACCTGCACCAGGAGCATTAAGTCTAAAATAACTTTGAAGAGGCCTATCTAATTTTGCATCCTTAGGTATATAAACAAAACTGCCTCCAGAGAACAAAGCATAATGAAGTGCTATATACTTATGATCATATATAGGAACAGCTTTAGTAAAATACTTCTTAACAAGTTCAGGATAATTTCTAATTCCTTCATCAAAACTTGTATAAACAACACCTTGTTTTTTTAAATCTTCAGTTAGATTATGATATACAATTTCCGAATCAAATTGAGCACCACTTCCAGCTAAAGCCTTTTTCTCAGACTCAGGAATACCTAACTTATCAAATACATTTCTAATATCCTCAGGTACATCTTCCCAACGTCTTACCTCACCATCAACAGGTTTAACATAAGTAGCAATATTATTAATATCTAAATAACTAATGTCAGGTCCCCAATCAGGATCATCCATTTTAAAGAATTGTTCTAATGCTTTTAATCTAATATCAAGTACCCAATCTGGTTCATTCTTTTCTTTTGAAATATTTTCAATTATTTCCTTAGTTAGTCCAAATTCTTTTTTTAAAGTAGTGTTATTTGCTGTATCATTATAAATATTTCTTGTATCATTATCAACATATTTATTAACATCAGTTTTTTTCATAACATCACCTACTTTATAAATTCACTATAACCATTATCTTCTATTTCACGAGCAAGAGAACTATCTCCTGTTTTAACAATTTTTCCATCAACTAAAACATGTACCTTATCAACTTTTAAACTTTCTAATATCTTTGTAGAATGAGTAATAATCAAAACTGCATTTTGATCATTCTTATATAAATTAATTCCTTTTGAAACAGTCTTTATAGCATCAACATCAAGACCAGAATCAGTTTCATCTAAAATAGCTAATTTAGGATTAAGTATTAACATCTGAAGAATCTCATTTTTCTTTTTCTCTCCACCACTAAATCCAACATTGAATTCTCTATTAACATATTCATACTTCATATTTAACTCATTCATATAACTTTCTACTTCTTTAGTAAATTTATATAAATTAGGCTTTTCACCAGTAATACTATGTTTAGTAGTTTTTAAAAATTGAGCCAAACTAACTCCTGGAATTTCCTCAGGTGTTTGAAAAGACATAAATACACCTTTCTTAGCAATCTTATCAGTACTAAGATTAGTTATATCCTCATCACATAATTTTATATTTCCATCAGTAATAATATATCTAGGAGATGCAAATATTGTATTAGCAAGAGTACTTTTACCACTACCATTTGGACCCATTATTACATGAACCTCTCCTGGATTAATCTCTAAATTTAAACCTTTTAATATTTCTTTATTATGATCATCTTCTGCTATAGTACTTAAATTTTTAATCTCTAATATCTTCATATATACCTCCTATAAATAATTACTAAGTAATTTACTATCTAAATATTGATTAATCTCATTACTTAAACCTTCCCATAAAGAATAAGTAGAACAGAGTTTCTTCTTAGGACAAGGTTCCGTAGAAACACATGAAACAACGTCTAAACTACCTTCCGCAGCCCTAATTATTTCTCCTATTGAATATTCTGAAGGATCTCTTTTTAATTTATAACCTCCGTCTTTGCCAGTAGAAGTAATAAAAAAATCACATTTTTTTAAATCAATCATTATCTTTTCTAAATATTTTAATGATATCCCTGTATCATTAGAAATTTCTTTTAATGATACAAATCTATCTTCATTATATCCTCTACCAATATATATCATCATAGTAAGAGCATATCTACCTTTTGTTGAAATCTTCATAGAACTTCCTCCGGTATATATTTTACTACTAAATTAGTAGGAATTACAAGAAATAAATAAAAAAAAGATTAAAATTAATTAATCTTTTCAACTTCAGAATATTCTTTTCCTTTTAAATCAACCAATGCTTTTTTCAAAATAATATTTTTATTTAGTTTACCTGTATCTTTATCAGCAACTATTTCGTTTTTCTCAATATCTTCTACAATGTCAAATCCATCTATTACTTTTCCAAAAGCAGCATATTTACCATCTAAAAAATCACTCTTGTCCAGCATAATAAAAAATTGACTTCCCGCACTATCATTATCATTACCTCTTGCCATTGAAACAATTCCTTTTTCATGTTTTAAATCATTTTCAAATCCATTATCAGAAAACTCACCTTTAATTGTATATCCAGGTCCTCCAGATCCATTACCATCAGGATCACCACCCTGTAATACAAATCCCGGCATTAATCTATGAAATGAATTATTATCATAGAATCCACTTTTTATTAAGGAAATAAAATTATTTACAGTATTAGGTGCAATATCAGGATATAATTCCATTACTACACTTCCATAACCTTCAATATACATAGCAACTACTGGATTTTCTGTATCATATTCAAGCTTAGCTTCATTACCTTTAACATCATAATTAATACCCAATAGCTTTTCTTCCCTTTTTTCTTTCTTACTTGATGTACTAATCACTAATACAGCAATTAATAATACAGCAATTATTCCACCAACTATAACCTTACTCTTCATCTATTTAATCCTTTCTAGTATATCTCTTGCTGCAACCAATCCTGTAGCAGCTGCTGTAACAATATTTCCAGCTTTACCGGCACCATCACCAATAAAATATACATTAGCATCTTTTAATCTAAACTTATTATCAGTTTCAATCTCATTTGAGAAGAATTTAATTTCTGGTCCATACAACAATGTATCATCATTATTAACTCCTGGAATAATTTGATCTAACTTTTCAAGTCCTTCCAAAATATTAGTAATAATTCTATGAGGCATAACTAAAGCTAAATCTCCAGCAACGCAATCTTTAAGTGTTGGTTCTATAAATCCTTTATTAATTCTATGCCATACACTTCTTCTTCCATTTCTTAAATCTTTTAAAGATTGAATAATTGGTTTTCCATCTCCAAGAACATTAGCAATTCGTGCAATAGATTCACCATATAATCTTGTATTAGTAACAGGTTGTGTTAAATTAACCTTAGATATAAATGCAAAATTAGTATTATTACTCTTTATATCTTTAAGTGCATGTCCATTTACACATATATATCCATAATAATTCTCTTTTGCAACAAATCCACCAGGATTAGTACAGAAAGTTCTAATTTCATCTCCATAAGTATCAGTTTTTATAAAGATTGTAGGATCATAAATAACATTGGTCATTTCCTCCATAATATCTTTTCTTACCTCTACTCTAACTCCAATTTCAATACTTTGAGATAAATAAGGAATATTATATTTATCTGCTAATTCTTGTATCCATTTAGCACCAGTTCTACCTGGAGCAATAATAACATTATTTGTCTCAACTTTTTTATCATTCTTTCCTACTTTATAAGTAATAATATGTTTATCAGCACTTTCCGTTTTTACATCAACAACATCTGCTCTTTCAACAAGTTCAACACCATGTTCTTCTAAATATTTACAGATTCCATCAATATAATCAGGTAAATGATCACTTCCAAGATGTTTTTGCTTAATTAGTAAAAGTTTAGCTCCAGCAATAGCAACTTTCTTCCTAATTTCAATAGCTTCATCCATATTACTAGGATAAACTTCTGCATCCATTTTAAATTTATTGAATATAACTTCAGTTTCATCTATTAAATTATTTGCCTCACTTTCAGGCATATACTTTGTTAAATCACTTTTACCTAATCTAGGGATAAAATTAAGTTTTCCATCACTAAAAGTTCCTGCTCCACCATATCCTGCGAGTATTCCACATGGATTACAGTTTTGACAAGGTACCTTATTCTTATTCATTGGGCAAACTCTTTTCTTTGCAAACATTCCCTTATCTAATAATAGTATTTTTAAATCTTTTCGTGCAGTTATAAGTTCATATGCACAAAACAATCCTGCAGGACCTGCTCCTACAATTACAACATCATACTTCATATTAATCACCATATATATCATACCATATAAAAATGTAAACTAAAAAGGACTTTTAATAAATATATATTAAAAAATATGATAAAATATAATTGGTGATAATATGACTCGTGAAGAAATAAGTAAAGAAAAACACAAAGATTTGCTTAAAGAACAAAAAAAAGAAAAAGCAAAAAACATTATTAAAAAGATAATAAAAATAGCTTTATTTATCATTATAATAACAACTGCATTCTTTTTCTATACAACATATATATCAACAGTAATGATTTCTACAAGGGAATATAGAATAATAAATAAGAAAATACCAGATAGCTTTAATGGTACAAAAATTGTTCAATTTAGTGACCTTCACTATGGAACAACAATGATTGAAGAAAATTTATCTGACATAAAAAAGAAAATAAATATTTTAAAACCCGATATAATTGTATTCACGGGAGACTTAATTAACCATGACTATAAAATGAAAACAAAAGATACCGAAATATTAACCCAAAAATTAAAAGAATTAAATGCATCTCTAGGAAAATATGCTATTCTAGGTGATGAAGATAATGAAGAAATAATATCTATTTATAATCAAGCTAATTTCATAGTACTAAGAAATGAAAACGATCTAATCTATAAATCTGATAATAATCCAATTATATTAATAGGATTATCAAGTTTAATAAATAATGAACAAGATATAGAAAAAGGATATAGTTATTTCAATGGAGAAACATATAATTCTGATATATATACAATTACCCTTGTCCATGAACCAGATTCAGCAGATGATATAATTAATAGTTATAAAACAGACCTATTATTATCTGGTCACTCTCACAATGGTAATATTAGAGTTCCATTTATAAACTACACACCTATAAGAAAAAATGGTGCCAAAAAGTATTATCAAGATTACTATAATATTGATGGTACAAAACTATATATATCATCAGGTCTTGGAACAAATAATGCCAGTGGTATTAGATTATTCTGTAGACCATCAATTAATCTTTATAGATTATCTAATAAATAATTTTTTAAATTTAAAGAGAATATTATCATTCTCTTTTTTATTATGAGAAGAATAAATATCTACTTTTCCAATATTATTATTTTTTAATTTTACTTGAATTTCTCCAACTTTATTATCATTACTGTTATTAATATGTATTAAAGTAGATATTTCATCTATTTCATCTTCTCTTAAAGGATAAGAAAAAGATTCTTTTAAAAATACATTTTTATTTATTAAAGAGTCCTCAATTTCAAAATTTCTTTTATCAATAATAAGATAATTTCTATATAATTTAAAATATTTTTCAAATAATAGTTTATGATTATCATAGATATCACTATCATCAAGTGTAACTATAATAAGATTTAAATTATTTTTAGAAGCATAGGAAACAAGAGTTTTACCAGCTTTCGGAGTATAACCATTCTTCCCTCCTCTAGAATACTTATAACTATTTATTAAACTCATTCGATTGTACCATTCAAAACTTTTTAAATTAGATTTCGTAACATATTTTTTGGTAGAAATAATATTTCTAAACACTTCATTTTTATATGCATATCTAGCAAGCAAGGCCATATCAGATGCTGTCGAATAGTTATATGTTTCATCATCTAAACCATGAGGATTATTAAAAACAGTATTATCCATTCCTATTTCCTTTGCCTTCTTATTCATATTATTTATAAATTCATCTTCATTTTTAAATATATTATTAGCAAGAACAATAGCAGCATCATTTCCGCTTCTTAGCATCAAACCATATAATAAATCTTTAATTGATAATACCTCACCTACCTCAACATAAATGTTTGTTCCATATACATTAAGAATTTCATCACCAACAGTTACTTTTTTTGATAAATCACTATTCTCAATAGCAATAATACAAGTCATTATTTTAGTTGTAGATGCAATCAACATTTTTTCATTAGAGTTATTTTTATAAAGTACTCTTCCACTATCATTATCCATAACAACAGTTGATTTCGCACTACTTGCAAAAACATTTATTGGAAAAAATACAATGATTATTAATAAAAGAATTCTCCTCATATATATCACCAATAAAATATATTCCAATAAATAATAAAAAGAACATTAACTATGTTCTTTTTGATATTCCTCAATCAATTCTTTTATTCCTGAAACAGTTCTTAGTTTATTTCTATCAATTCTTGTAGGTTGTAAATATATTCCTTCATCTTCCAATCTAGTAAACAATTCTATAAATGCATAAGAATCTAACAATCCACTTTCTATTAAATCTATATCCTTTTTATAAACATTCTTATCATCACATATTTCATACAATATATCCTCAATATTTATCATAAATTCATCAAAGCCTTTCTATCTACTTTACCATTATTATTTATTGGCAACTTTTGAAATACAATAGTTTTAGGAATCATATAATTAGGAATAATTTCCAGTAAATAATTTTTAATATCATCACTACTCAAATTTGTATCATTAATATCAATAAATGCTTTTAATGTTTTAACATCACCATTATTATCTTTTTTTGCTATAACACAAGAATCATTTACTCCATTAATCTGATTAATATAATATTCAATTTCACCTAACTCTATTCTATAACCCTTATATTTTATTTGTGTGTCTTTTCTTCCATTACAATATAGCATATTATCATTAATATAACCTAAATCACCAGTCTTATAACAATTAATATTGCCTTCTTTATAATAACCACCTATTATACCTGAAAGATATCCAGAAAAAACACTTCTACCTTTCAAGACTATTTCATCATCAACAATTTCTATATCAGTTGCAAAACAATCAGTAATTCCAACAGGTAATAATTTATCATTCAACATTTCCTTTTTTATAACTACTGCGGATACCGCAGATGTTGCTTCAGTAGGACCATAAGCATTTATAATTATTAATTCAGGGAATCGTTCCCAAAGCCTACTTACTAAACTAACAGTTAGTTGTTCTCCACAAAAATAAATACATTTTAATCTAGAATAATTATTAGGATTAAAATCTTCATTTAACAAACATAGTTTAATAAAAGTTGGAGTAACAACTGCATAGTCAACACTTCTATCAAATTCCACATTATAAAGATTATTATTACAATTATTATTTTGATAAGCAATCAATGTATGTCCATTAAATAAAGAATAATAAAAATCAGCCACACTTAAATCAAAACTAAAACTAGCTTGATCTAAAACATTTATCTCCTCATATGAAGATAAAGGATAGAATGAGCTTATCCAATCAATAAAGTTAAGTAAATTATCTTCATTAATAGGAACACCTTTTGGTTCCCCTGTACTTCCAGAAGTAAAAATAATATAAATAATATCATTTTCTATTTTATTTATTTCATAACTTTTAAATATATCTAATTCATTTATCTTATAAGAATCAATATCTAAATCAAATTTATTATTTGAAATAATAAGAGAGCTTTCAGTAATATCAATTATCTTTTTTAATCTAGATAAAGGTGTACAATTACCTAAAGGAACATAAGCTCTTTTAGCTAAGATACATGATATTATAGAAACAACCATATCTATTTCTTTATCCCCATATATTATTACAGGACTAGTTCCCTGTCTTTTTAAATAATCAGCATATTTACAAGCAGAATTCCATAACTCTGAATAAGTAATACTACTATCATTATTCTTATAAGCTATTCTATCATAATATTTATTAAATACATCTTCTAATCTTTCAAGCATTAATCATCATTCCTTATTTGATCTTTAGGTATTAATTTATAATCATACATAACTTCAGAATGATTTTTTAATACCAATTCTTTTTTCACTTCTTTACCAGTCTTCTTATCTATTATCAATCTATAAACCTGAGATATTCTATAGTACTTTCCATCTTTTTCCTTCTTAAAATGATGATTTTCTTCTATAAGTTTATAACGATAAGTTATATCCTTCATACATCTTAATTCACCACATAATTCACCATCTTCTATCCATACAACTAATTGATAATCCTGATCGGAATTATTTCTAAATCTATAATCAACATTATTATATAGAATTGAAGTACCTGTTCCAAAAGGAACCCTTCTTCTATCATCTGGGAATAAAGCATCAGAGTGATGATGAATTTCTACTACTTCTAAAGGACTATTTAATATAAGATAATGTATCATATTTGCCATTTGACACATTCCGCCACCATAACCTTTTTTAAATCCATTTTTACCTATAAACAAACCTTCTTTATAGCCATTTTCTTTACAAGGCTTTCCCACAGTTTTCCAAAATGAAAACACCTCACCAGGATGAATAATAATCCCATTAATCTTATCACAAGCTAATTTAATATTAGTTATCTTATTTTTTTGAAGTTTTTCATCTACTCCATATAGTTTTCTCATTAAAATAGAACTATGTCCCTTTATAATAATAGGTAATAATTCTTTAGAGAAATCTTTAGCAATTTTATAACCACAAAAAAGATCTTTCATATTTCTTACAAATATCTCTTTTTTTACAGAAATTTCATAACATAAAGGATTTATTTCGCAAAAAAGTTTTCTAGCCATATCAAGCACTCCCACTACACTAAAATATTATAACATACATCTTTTAAATATATCCACATGATTGTAAAGCAAGATGTTAAGTAATATAATAATTAAGAGGTGATTATATTGAGAAAATATTTATATTCAAATGTAAATGATTATTCAAAAAAAGACATATCTAATTTCTATAATCACATCTATCAAGAAAAAAAAGAAAGA
>CACXJP010000051.1 GCA_902768065.1 uncultured Erysipelotrichaceae bacterium | reverse complement strand
CTATTGGACTGTTAATTGTAATAGATATTCAAGAGATCCAAAAAGAAGAATGTGTGAACCTCATTTCAGCCCGTATGATAAATTAGAAGAAGCATTACTTAAAGTTATAAAAAGTACTTGTAAAAAGTATCTAAAAAATTTAGATATATCAGAAATATCTAAAAATATTAATAAAAAAGATAATAGTGATGTTAATAATCAGATAAATGATTTAAGAAAACAAGAAAAAGACTTAATTAGTAAATTAGATATGCTATATCAAGATAAATTTAATGGAATAGTATCTGAAGAAATGTATTTACGAATATCTAGAGAAACAGAAAATTCTTTAATTAGAACAAGAGAAAAAATCCAAAGTCTACAAGATACAAAAGAAGAGAAGAAAGTTAATAAATCAGAAATAAAAGATTACGAAGATAAAATAAGAAAATTAATTGATATTGATAATCCATCAAGAGAGTTAATACAAGCCTTAATTGATAAAATTATTATAGATAAAGATAGAAATATAGAAATTATCTATAAATTTAGTATATTGAATAATTAGAACTTTGTCGCAAGTTGCGACAAGGTGTACATAAAAAATTGATAAACTACTTATACAACTATTGTAATTAGAACATATGTTTGATACAATATATACAGCAAAGGAGGTATCTTATGAATCAAGATAAAATGCATTTAGTAAATAAAATATTTAATAGTGAAACTATTAGGACTGTTTGGGATAAGGAGCAAGAAAAATACTTTATAAGTGTTGTTGATATTGTTAGTGTTATTTCAGAAAGCAAAGATGGAAGAAAATACTGGAATAAGCTTAAACAACGCTTGAATGCTGAAGGAAATGAAACGGTGACAAATTGTCACCAGTTGAAACTTAAAGCACAAGATGGTAAATATCGTATGACAGATGTTGTTGATATTGAAGGAATGTTTAGAATTATTGAATCAATTCCTAGCAAGAATGCAGAGCCTATAAAACAATGGCTAGCTAAACTAGGTAGTGAGAGAATAGATGAAACATTTGATCCTTCATTAGCAGCACAAAGAGCGATAGACTTATATAGAGCTAAAGGTTATGATGAAAAATGGATTGCAAAAAGAATCAAAGGTATTCAGGATAGAAAACAACTTACTGATGTATGGAAAGATGGTGGAATAACTGAATCAAAAGAATATGCAATTCTAACAAATGAGATTTATAAAGAATGGTCTGGCATGACTGCAAAACAATATAAGTCATTTAAAGGACTTAGGAAAGAATCATTAAGAGATAATATGACTGATGTTGAAGTAGCACTTGCAGATTTAGGAGAAATAGCAACAAGAGAAATTGCCAAAAAGAAAAATCCAAAGGGTTTAAATGAAAATATAGATGTAGCAAGACGTGGTGGTAAAATTGCGGGCAATGCAAGAAAAGATTTAGAGCAGGAACTAGGTGAGAGTGTAGTTACTAATGCAAATGCTTTAAACTATCAGTATATAGATGAAAAAGAAATTGAAATGAAAAATTAATTACTCTAAGGTGTAATAATTTTGAAAAACAAAAAGTTATTACGCTTAACCGTAATAACTTTCTAAAATAAAAAAGTAGTAGGTGATGTAAATGGATAATAAATTTAATAATATGATTAATGAATTCTTAGCAAATACTGATGCTAAAGATGAAAAAGAACTTAATGAAAAATTGCAAGAGTTTATGCAAAAATATAATGCTGGTGAAATAGATTATACTAATACAATATTAGATGATGCTTATGAGTTGTTAGAAAAAGCAGAAAATACTAAATCTAAAACACAAGCTATAAAGTATGCAAAAGAAGCATATGATATGTGCCCTGATTGTTTTGATGCAATACTATTTCAAGTACATTTAGAAGATAATCCACTAAAAAGATGGAAATTATTAGAAGAAGGATTAGAATTTGAAAAAGATAGATTGGAAGATGAAGAATACTTTAAAAAAGACAATATAGGACACTTCTATGGAATATTTGAAACTAGACCATATATTAGAGGTTTGTTTGCTAAAGCAGATTATTTAATTTTAGATGGTAAGATTAAACAAGCACGTGATGTATGTAAAGAAATATTAAAATTAAATGAAAATGATAATACAGGTGCTAGATATTTACTTATGGCAATATATGCTTTCCTAGAAGAAGAAAATGATATGCTTAAACTATTTAAAAAATATCCTGAAGAACAATTAGAAATGTTATTTCCACTATTTATTCTATACTATAAACAAGGTAATGATAAGAAAGCTAAAGAATACTTAGATAGAATAAATAAGGCTAATCCTGATTTTATTAAATTCTTTAAAGGCACAATGAAAGAAAATACAAAAGTTCCAGAAGGATATTATTCTAAAGGGGATTCGTCAGAAGTTATAATGTACTTTAAGAATTATGATTTCCTTGTAGAAACAATACCTACAATAGATTATTACATATTAGAAAATAGTAAAAAGAAGAAATAGTTACACATTGACTATCACGAGGTGCTGAAGGAGCAGAAGTTGTTTATTCTCTTAAAAACAACTACTTCTTTTCAGATCTAATACTAAATAATTTAGAAAAAAGAGGACAAATAAAAAGAAAATCATATCAAAGAAGACTTCCAGAAAATCCTAATCTAGATTATTACTATATATTAAGAGAAACCAATTCTAATGAACCAGTACTAGTAGAGTATGGATTTATTGATAATAAGAAAGATGCTATTAAACTAAATAATAATATAGAAGATTATGCAGAAGCAGTAGTAGAATCAATTGCTGAATACTTAGGATATCCCTATGAAATAAATAATTCAATAGATGAATATATTGTAAAAAGAGGAGATACCCTATATTCAATAAGTAAAAAGTTTAATATATCGATAGATGATTTAAAAATAATTAATAATCTAATAGATAATAATTTATCTATAGGACAAATTATTAGACTAAAATCTACTAATAATAATCCTATCTATATAGTTCAAAAAGGAGACACCTTATATAGTATAGCCAAAAACAATAATATCCCTATAGAAGAATTACTAACAATAAATAATCTAAGTGATCCTACTTTATTTATAGGACAAGAACTATATATTCCATCAAAAGAAGAACAAACAACTAATGAGGAGTATGATATCTATACAGTAAAAAAAGGAGATAGTCTCTGGAAAATATCAAGAGAGTATGATATTACTATTCCGGAATTAATTGAGATAAATAATTTATTAGATTTAACACTTCAAGTAAACCAAAAGTTATTAGTACCAAAAATAGAAAAAAGTAATAATACTTATATAGTTCAAAAGGGAGATAGCCTGTGGTCTATAGCTAAAAAATATAGTTTAACAGTTGATGAATTAAAAGAAAAAAATAATCTTTCTAGTAATTTACTAACTATAGGACAAGAATTAATTATATAAAAAAATAGACATTTTTGTCTATTTTTAATTTGTATTAGCTCTTGCTTTATAAATACCGAAACCTATACCACCAACAACTAATAAGATAATAATTAATGAAGCTACATCACTACCAGAATCTTTTTTCTTATTTGAACCAATATCATTCATAAGTTCCATTACATCATATCTATCATTGATATTTTTACCATATTCAGAATTGATTTGATCTTTTATTTCTTCTTTATAGTCATCAGCAAATCCTATCCAAGATTTATCTCCAACAATTATATATGGAACACCAGTAGCTTGTTCAGCTTCTCCTCTTGCTTCAGCAACTTTCTTCATTAATTCTGCATTATCTTCATTATACCAAGTTTCATAATCAACGATTTTAAATCTATCTCCCAATTCTTCTTCAATAGATTTAAACCATTCTTCAGCTTCAGCACAGTGACTGCATCCTTGCCCTCTAAAGAAATAAATATTAACTTCCTTAGTATCTTTTTTATCTCCTTCTTCTTCAGCAAATACAGCAAATGGAGCTACAAGTATCATCATTAGTATAACTAATAAACCTATCTTTTTCATATTAAACCTCCTAAAATAATAATATCACAAAAATCTTAAAATTCAAAGAAATTAGCATATTTTCACACAAACTACACAATTACATCAGTGTTAAAATCAGGAATAAAACTATCATCAGCAGTACCACCTTCTTGAATAAATGCATTGGTAACACCTAATTCAAGAGCATACTTTATAACATCATCATATTCTTCATCAGTAAGCTTTCTATTAAGATTGTTATATATACAAGTATTAATAGGAGTATATTGATTCATAATACTAATAAAAATCTCATCACCATAAGTCTTATATAGATATTTTATTATTTTTTTAGAATCTTCAATATGACCTGGTAATATTAATACTCTTACAATAAGACCCTTAGTAATCAAACCATTCTTATCAAAAGAACACTCACCAACTTGTCTAAACATTTCATCAATAGCCATAGTAGCATTTTCAAAATAATTTCTACATCCAGAATAATTAAAAGCAAGTTCATCATCATAATATCTAAGATCTGCTAAATAAACATCAACCAAATTATTCATAAGCATAATAGTTCCAACATTCTCATAACTGCTTGTATTATATATAACGGGTATATTCAACGCTTTATTCTTTAATTTACGTAATGTATAAGCAATTTGTGGAACATAATGAGTAGGGGTAACTAAATTAATATTATGAGCACCCATCTTTTGAAGCTTTAACATTATTTCTCCTAATTTCTTATTAGAAATATATTTACCATATCCTTCTAAACTAATCTTTTTATTCTGACAATAAATACACTTCATATTACAATTAGAAAAGAATATAGTTCCACTTCCATTAGAACCAGATATAACAGGCTCTTCCCATTTATGAAGACTATAGTATGCTAATTTTATTTTATTATTAGCACCACAAGCTCCTTTAGTTTTATATCTGTTTACTCCACATTTTCTAGGACATAACATACAATTTTTAAGTAATTCCATAATAAAGACCTCATAAGCTATTTTATCATATAATAAAAGAAAGCTCAATTTCTTGAGCTATCTTATATACATAATCATAACTAATATACAAATAACCATAATAGCAATAGCTAATATACTCATACCAGAAATAGTACTAGTAGCAGCATAACCATTTTCTCTTTTATCACTACTTGTATCACGTTTTTCTAATACTTTCTGCTTACCATTAGACATTTCCATACTCTTGTTATCAGGTGTATTCTCTTTAGTAGTATCATTCATCATACTACT
The DNA here is from genome assembly GCA_902768065.1 of uncultured Erysipelotrichaceae bacterium. The sequence continues at coordinate 6,344 of CACXJP010000051.1, read as the reverse complement.
TAATTCATCATTATCTTTTTTTTCTGGAACATATTCAAGTTTACTAAATTCTTGAATCATTTTTAATCCCTTTAAATCAATCTTATCTTTTAAGAAAGCAACATCAATTTTATCTTTGTCTAAACTAGAGCCATCTTTAATAAAATAAATATATTCTGCTGGAAGTATATTTAATTTATATCCTTTAAAGTTAACTGCATCATCTCCATATACAATACCTGCTAACTGAGGATTAAGTATAGTCTCTTTAGTATTTCCATCTTCATCATAGCTAACTCTTTTAATAGCTCCATCTTCAAATTTTTCAAATGAAGACATAACTATATTAGATTTCTCATCATCCTTATCAAGCATATCTACACCTTTATCCACAACACTAATACCTAAAACACTACATATAGATTTAAATTTATCATAATCCTTCTTATCTATAGTAATATTAATATTACTGTGAACTCTATCAGATTCTTGATTATATGCAAGATAACCAATTAATCCACCCTCAAGATAATAATTAACATTTGCCATTCTAAGTAAATAAGCTAATTCTTCTAATGTCTCATATATATTGTGATGATTTTCTCTAACATCCATCTCATTAGAAACTTTAGTTGGAGCTTCTTCCTCTAATCTTTTTCTATTAAGGATTTCTTTTTCTAACTCTATTTGAATTTCCTCAATAGTTAATCCGCTATCTAAGTATTTATCAAGAGCCTTTTTCTTAAGAGTATCAAGAGAATCTTTTCTTAAAAAATCAAATTTTTCATAATAGAATTCTACTAGAAATTCTATCTTTTTTCTTAATAAATCTTTATCCATATCATCACATCCTAAAAGAATTATATCATAGTAATTATTAATAAAAAAGAAAAAGCAATTATTCTTTTTCTTCTTTAAATATTTTTACTTCTTTTTCTTCTCTTAATGGTATTTCAGAATTAATATCTTCAAATCCATAATCTATTTTGAAGTCAGGTAAGAACTTAGTCTTAAAAGGCATTGTTCTAGGCATTAAAACTAATCCTTCAAATGTTTCTATTGTTTTTAAATCTTCAATAGAAACAAGCGGCTCACCATTATCTTTTGTTCCACAATATTTAGATATCTCTTCTAAAGTATATATGTCATCAGATAATAAATAGATTAGATTTCCAAAACACATCTTAAGAATATCAGCATCTTGTTTAGAATACATATTACATAAGTGAATATAACTTCTAATAGTAATAATAAATCTTATTCTAATAGAACGACAGTATTCAATCATTCTAGAGAAATCTCTAATTGGAACCATGCTATCAAATTCATCTAATAAGATATTAATATTTCTATCTTCACTTCCATATATATCAACAGCATCAATTATTTGATTAATTAGTAATGGGATTAAATTGTTACAATAATTAGATATACCACTAACTATAAACAATACAGTAGGTTCAGTACCAATCTTTCTAATATCAAAATCAGAATTGCTTAACATATTTGTAAGATCTTCTCTTGATATATACCTCTTAATCTTTTGAGTGAATACTGATAATATACTTCCTCTAGTCTCAGTAGGTGCTTTAAAAGTACCAACTAAATTCATATAGATTAAACTATTTTCATCAATTTTTTCTAAGAATTTAGCAGCATGACCATCTCTATTTAAATAATTACTTAATTGGAATATACTACTTAAATTTGTTTCTTCTGCAGTAGCATTTTCAAATAAATATAGTGCTAAACCTACAAAGTAATTAATAGTTGAATTAATCCAGAATGGATCAGAATCCTTTTCCTTAGCGTCATAAAATAGATAATAACCAATATCTTCTAATGATTTAATAGCTTTATCTTTTTTATCACTATTGTATAAATCATATGCAGTTTTTAAAGGACACCAAGTATTTCCATATCTAGCATCTTCAAAGTTAAGTGCTATAACATTATAACCCTTTCTTTTGAAATTTTCAGCACATTTTTCATATAATTCACCCTTAGAATCATTTATGATAACTGATTCTCCTGCCATCATAGATAATTTAATCATTGGCAATATTGTAGTCTGTGTCTTACCACTTCCTGTAGACCCAATAATCATACTATGTGCTTCTTTTGTATCAACATATAAATAGTTGTCATCAAAACCCATAGGAATACCAGCTTTTTTAACACCTGCTTTTAGATCTACAGCATCTAATCTTTTAGCTACTTCCTCTTTAGTAGCCCATCTTGCATTACTCATATTTATCCCTCCTTACAAATACCATTTAATCATATAATTTGTAAATAATTTTAAACAATAACGACTTTTTGTGTTAAAATATATTAAAGAAGTGATTTATATGAATGAATTAGTATTAAAAATATTAGATTATATAGATAATAACCTATATAAAAAAATAACTATGGATGAATTATCAAGAGTATTTTTCTTTAATAAAGATTATATTATGAGAATATTCAAAAAAGAATTAGGAATGACTATCATAGATTATATCAATAGAAAAAGAATCTATAATAGTTTAGAAGAATTAAAAACTACAGATGATATGATGCTAAAAGTAGCTTTAAAACATGGTTATGTATCGCAAGAATACTTCTCAGAAATATTCTCCAAGTATATGGGAGTAAATCCTCTTACTTATCGTAAATTTACTAAGATTAATAATACAATTGATTATGATGACATAATAAAAATAAGAAAAAATCTAGTTGAGCTAAAATATCAACTAGATAAAATTGAAAAATATAGAAATAACATTGAACAAGAAAATACAAAAGTACTTTCAAGATTTTAAACTATATTAAATTTTTCTACATATTCAAAGTCTACTTCTGTTAAAAGGTTTTGAGTAATTGCTTCTCTTTGATTTTTAACATAAGTAAAATCATATATTAATAAATCAAATGCTTCCCATAAAGCAAATGAAAAGATAAATCCAAATACTTCCATAAAGAACTGTAAGTTAGTGAATAGGTATAAAAACATATAGCATAGTAGGGTAAAGAATCCAGTTAAGAATAGAAAGACAACTTTAATTTTCTTTTCATCATATTCTTTTTGCTTTTTATATAATTCTATCGCATAATGTTCTTTTATAATGTGTTTTATTGATTCCTGTTCTTTATGTTTTAATCTACAACCAACTATATGTAAATTTATTTGAACATCATTATTTAACATTGATGTTTTTTCTTCTATAAAGTCATATATATCACTATTTAAATCTAATTGAGATCCTAAAGTTCTATTATCAAATATTTCATCTTTATGACTTATCCTCAAGAATATATCCGCATCTCCATCATCTGTTAAATATTCATTCTTTATATACCCATCTAGGTATTGTTTATTAGAATACATCTTAATTTTTTCTTTAACTTTTTTTTGAAAGTCATTCATCCTAATCACCTACTATATATATAGAATACCACAAAAAATAAAAAATGATGAAATTAATCATCATTTTTATTATCTTCAATGTAATCTTCTAATTCATCTTTCCAATTATTAGTAGCCTTTTCCGCCATCATAGCATCAGCAAATTTACCAACAGATCTAAACATCATCTTAGTACCTTTCTTATCTTTAGAATAATTTGCAATGTTATCTCTTCTAATACCTATACTACCACCCGCAGCATAACTATCTATATCTGCTCCTATATAAATAAATTCAAAGTCTTTATGATTCTTTATTAGTTTTTTAATTTTACTATTATTAAACTCTCTACTAGCATTCTCATATCCATCAGTAATTATTATAAATAATACTTTATCAGTATCTTTCTTATCCATATCTATAATAGTATTACCTAATGCATCATATAATGCAGTACATCCTCCAACAACATAATCCTCTCTAGTTAATTTAGATATTTTATTTATATCCACATTATTATGTAGATAATGATAATCATCACTAAATAAAACTGTTGAAATAAATGTTTTATATTTGTTCTTTCTCTCCCTTTCTATATATTCATTAAAGCTACTAATAGTATTATCCTCACTACCACTCATTGAACCACTTTTATCAATTACAAAAACTACATCTAATCTTTTATTTTTCATCTTATCTCTCCTTTCATGCTATAATAATATCGTAATTAAAAGAAATTTTGGTCGCATACAAGGAGACATTTATGGATATAAAAAAATTATTAAAAAAATATATTAAAGAAAATATTGAAGAGAATAGATTCTTATGTAAAAGAAAAGCATCATTTGCTGGAGATTATTGTGCTTTATCTGAAGAATCAATTAATAATTATATAAATGATGAAAAAGAAGAGAATACTTTTCAAACTCTATTATTTAAGTATATTGATGAAAGAGGATTAAAAGATTCAGATGTTTATAACAAAGTTAATATTGATAGAAGATTATTTAGTAAAATAAGATCTGATAAGAACTATCATCCTAGTAAAGAAACAATTATCTTATTAGGTATATCCTTAGAGTTAAATGAAGATGAGATAGAAACATTACTTAGTAGTGCAGCATACTCTCTACCTAAGAATAATGAATATGATTTAATAATAAGATTTTGTTTCAAAGAAAAAATATATGATTTAAATCAAATAAATGAATTCTTATATGATTATAATTTAAAAACTTTAAATAATTAATTTCCACAACTTCTGTGGATATTTTTTTCTAAAAATATTATAATAATTACCAGTAGGTGATATTATGTTAATTAAATCTAATGCAATAGAAAGATTCTTAAGAGAAAATCCAGGACTAAAAGAAAGAAGATTTGGTCTTCCTTGTGTTGGAAATAGAACTGATTTTGAAAGATTTAATCCCACAGTACAAAGTATTGCTGATGCCATAGAGTTTTATGGATATGAGGTAAGAGATGAAAATATTACAAAAATAAAAGATATTGACTTAGGTAGTGGAAATCCCTTAGATTATAAACCATTCCCATTATGTATAGATGAAATGAAGAATTATCTAAATAGAGAAGATTTATATAAATATCCATATACAGAAGGATCAGATGATATAAGAAAAATATTATTAGACTACATAGAACAAGAAGGATTTATTAATGAAGAACCATATTCTTATGACGATATAGATGATAAAGGATTATCAGTACATAATATTACTTTCTTACCATCAACATCAATAATCTTTAATATAATTATTAATATAATATCAAGACCAGGAGATGTAGTGTTAGTACCTGGACCTAATTATGGTCTATTTACAATAAGAGCCGAAAGAGCAGGCGCAGAAGTAGATATAATACCCCTAGAAAAAGAAGATAGTTTTTTTGTTAATCCAGAAAAACTAGCTGCAAAAATAGATGATATAAATGAAAGTCTACAAAAAGTTTATAATAGAAGAAAAGGCTATGTCCCAAGAGTAGTAGCTTTTCTAAATATGAACCCATCTAATCCTACAGGAAAAGTAATGGGAGAAAAAGAAAAAGACTTATTAGAACAAATAGGAAAAGTATGTGAAGAAAGAGGAGTCTTTGTAATAGATGATTTAGTATATAGAGATATATCTTATGATAAAGATAATATTGCTAAACCAATGGCCTCTATTAAAGGAATGTTTAGAAATACAATTTCTTTATTTGGTTTATCTAAAAGTTATGGACTAGCTTCCCTAAGAGCAGGTTTCATAGTCGCAGATGAAATAATAATAAGAGAAGTAGTAAATAGAATATTCCAAGGAATGGATTCATCTCCAGAAATCACAGGATATGCTTTAAAAGGAGCATTTAATACATCAATAGAAAGAAAACAAGCCTATGATGAATACTTTATTCCATTAAGAAAACAATATAAACATAAATATAATTTATTAAAAGCACTAGTAGATGGAATAGACTCAATAACTGAAGAAAAAGACATAATAGAAAAAGAAATAATAAAGAAATCAGATAAGTTGTTAAAAGGTATCCCTCTAATATCATTCCCAAAGAACTTAGAACCAAACGCAGGATTCTTCGCAATCTTAGATTTCACTAAGTTAAAAGGAATGAAATATAATAATAGAATAATAAGTACTGAAAGAGACTTATTAAAGTTTATCTATAAAACATGTAGAATAAGATTCTTAGTAGGTCAATCAATAAGTTGGCCATATGAAGATGAATTAGTAGGAAGAATAACATATTCAATATCAGATGAAGACTTAATAGATTCCTTTTATAAAATAAGTGAAGCAATAGAAAAACTAGAAGAAAAAGAAGACTATATAATAAGATACAATGTAATAGAAGATCAATCTCAAATGGCAAAAATAAAAATAGATGTTTGGAATGAAGCATATAAAAATATAATTGATGATGAATATTTAAAAAGCCTAGATCTAAAGAAACAAACACAAAA
>CACXJP010000050.1 GCA_902768065.1 uncultured Erysipelotrichaceae bacterium | reverse complement strand
AAATTAATTTAATTATAAATCTTATTTTTTAGGAGAAAAATCTCCACACTTATTCTACACTAACTTTAGGGAATGGATTAATCTTGATATTCTATATCTTGTACTGGTGGAATATCTAATGTATTAGCATAATCTTCAAACTTACTAACTGTTTCAGTTTCCATTTTATTTGTTACTCTTACATATATATTATAAGTGGTCATTATTGTAGAATGCCCTAGTCTTTTAGATACTGCTTTTATATCAGCACCTTGTTCAATCAATCTTGTTGCATGTGTATCTCTAAAATCATGGAATCTGCATGGTATTCCTAATTCATAATTAATAACTTTAAATGCATGTCTAGGTGATTCAGTTCCTCTAAAATCTCCATTTGCTCTTACAAATACAAGTTTAGCTTCTGGCAGATCTACTTTTATTTCAGCTTTAGCATCTACTATTTTTATTTCAGGTCTATTTGTATATTCATTCATTATTCTTTTTTCATAATGTTTTAAATAAGATTCTCCATAGTATTCTATACTTATTCTTTTTAATAATATTTTTATTAACAGTTATAGTCTTTTTTTCAAAATTAATATTATCCCAAGTTAATCCATATACTTCTGATACTCTCATTCCTGTGTAATATGCTGTTAGAAATGAATAATAAATATAAGGAACATCTTTAAATCTATCTAATATCTTTTCTATTTCTTCTTGAGTAAATATATGTGCTGGATCTCCACATACTACTTCATATCTAGGAATATGTACTTTTTCAGCTGGATTCTCATTAATGAAATTAACTGAATAACATGCATATCTTAATGAACCTTTAACTACTTTCATTATATTTTTTAAATACCATTTAGATAAACTCTTTTCTACATATATTTTATTAATAAATTCTTGTAGCATTTGAGAATCAATTTGCCATAATGCATATCTACCTAATCTAGGTTTTAAATAAAGTTTAATAATATTAAGATATGTAATTATAGTTGAATATTTTAAATTAAAATTGCAATAAGTATCTATCCAATAATCCAGATAATCAGAATATGACATTTCTTTATTTCTTCTTACTCTTCCTATCCTATAATATTCATTGTAATCTAATGCACCTTGATTAAGTGCATCTTGTTTTGTTGGAAATCCAGATTTAGTAATCCATTTCCTTGTGCCATCAACTGAAGCTGTTTCAAATCGGTATTCATATACCTTTCCACGTTTTCTTACGCTTACCATTTTATACTCTCCTTTTCTAAAATTGGTAAACAAAAAATGCCATCGTATGATGACATTTATTTTTATAAATTGTCAATTGTCCACAAAACGTGTACTAAATTTCACAACACTTTTTGTCCTGTTGTCCACAATTTTAAATTTACGTGGACAAAATGTGGACAAATGGCAATTTTTGGTCAATTTTTACGTGGGCAAAATCCTCGCAAACCCTTATATTTCCTACTACTTACCACAGCATTGTTTGTATTTTTTCCCTGAGCCACATGGTAAAATATTAAAACAACCAAGTAATTTTTTCCTTTTAAATTGGTATTTTTTATTTAAAATTTATAATTTTTTATTCAATTATTGTAAGTTTTTTTCGTACAACTTATCTAATAACTTATCTAAAAAAATAGATTAATTTAACACTTTTCCAATTTTATCAACTTGTTCTTTTACTTCTTCTGGATAGTTATTAACCATATCCTCAAAGTCTGCAATCTCTCTTGCTTTTATTAACATTGATACTCTTTTTATTAAATCGTTATTTGTATATTTATAGTATTTTAATACTTTAGCTACAAAATCATCACCTAAATAATATAATGCTGCTATATCATAAGCAGGATCTCCCATGCATGCACCTTCAAAATCAACTATACCTATTAAATGATTTTCATCGTCAAGAATATAGTTTTCATACCATAAATCGCCATGAATATAATGATAATCAGCAAATGTTAATAAATAGTTTTTATATTCATTAAACCAACTTAGTACCTTTTTATATTCTTCATCAGAAAGATAATTTTTTAATAAAGCAACGCTTCTTTCAGTAATTGAGATTTCATTATTCACATATAACTTTTTGTCAAATGGTATTTTAATAGTATACAATTCATTCATGAAGTTTGCTATTGTTTGAGCAATACTATCTAAATCAACACTATCAATATCACTTTTTCTAAAGGTATGTCCTTTAATCATTTTATAGATTAATGCTCCATTTTGAAATTCTTCATTAGGGGATATTAATTCAACTATAGCTGGTATTTGTACTGATTTTATATTATCTAAATTTTTAATACTCTCAACATATTTTATATAATTATTATATGAGTTTTGATTTACACCCTCCAATAAAATATAATCACCATTAATTATATAGGCTCTACTATTAAATCCATCATTTATAAATTTCTTAGTTTTTATCTCCACTATTTCACCTGCTTTATTAAATCCTTATAAACGAACCCATCATCAAACACATCCCCAAAAGTTTCAAACCATAATGGGATATAATTACTTTTATTTGCAACCGCTTGTGATCCTATATTCGTAGATGAAGCACACCAAATTGGAACTATTCCTTTATTCAAAATCTCTAATGTTAAATTATTAGTCAAAATTGTAGCAAGTCCATCTTTTCTATACTCAGGTAGCACTTCTATTCCAACTTCCCAAATATCATCACTAACTCTATCTGCACCAGCTACACCAATAATTTTATCTCCATCGTATGCACAATAAGCAATATCAGAAACACATTTTTCATTTTCAAAAGTTATTGCATTTTCAAATCCTGATGACAACTCTATGTCTTTAGTGTTTCCATCAAATAATTTGAATACATATTTTTTATTATCTTTTTGCTCAGTGATTCTTTCTAAATCTGGTATAAAATATATTGATTGACCATATACTAAAGGGAACTCAAATATCTCATATGTATTTTTACCTTTAAGTTTTTCATTCACTAAATCATATAAATTATTAGAACAAGAAACAAGTATTAAATCATACAATAGAATCATCTTAATACTATTTTCTTTATTATTTGTAACGATATTTAATCCTTTTTTCTCAAATTCATTAATATCAAACTCATATTTATTGGCAAGATATTTTTTTATTTTACTTATCATTATTTCCTTATTCACAGTTATCACATCCTATATAAATTATATCATAATTTTAAACTTTTTTAGATGCTAGTTTTGGTCTGATTTCGTTAAAAAAACTTATCTAAAACTTATCTAAACGCCTTTTTTGAGGTAAAATTACCTAAAAATTGTAAGTAGTAAAAAACTCGTAAGTCCTTTATTTATAAGGCTTTACGAGTTTATTTACCACAACACTGTTTATACTTGCGTCCACTGCCACATGGACATGGATCATTTCTTCCAATTTTTTGTTTCTTTATTGGTTTTTTCTTTACTGGTGTTGTTTCAGTATCGTTTGTTAGTAATTTTTTTGGTTTTTCTTTTCTTTCTATATTTTGTCTAATCTCAGCTTTTAATAAGAATATTGATACATCTTTATCTATATTTTGTAACATTTGATCAAACATATCAAATCCTTCCATTGTGTATGCTCTTAACGGATCTTCTTGAGCATAACCTCTTAGGTGGATACCTTCTCTTAAGTGAGACATTGTATTGATATGTTCTGTCCAGTAATTATCTAATACTTGTAGTGTTATTACTTTTTCAAATTCATTTGTTACTTCTTCTGGAATATCTTTAATTTTTGTTTCATATTCATCTATTACTTTCTTACATAGTAAATCGATTATATCACTTGCTTCTTTTCCTTCTATGTCTTTTACTTTAATATCTTTACTTAATAGATTTTCATTAGCAAATTCTGTTATGTCTTTATAATCTTCATCTACTAGTACTCCTTCTGGCATTAAATGAGATTTTACTAAGTCTTCTATATGATGTCTAAATGTAGTTAGAACCATTTCATGTATTGATTCTCCATCTAGTATTTCATTTCTCTTCTTGTAAATCAATTCTCTTTGATTATTCATAACATCATCATATTGAAGAAGATTTTTTCTTATATCATAGTTATTTCCTTCAACTCTTTTTTGAGCTTGTTCTACACTTCTAGAGAATGTTTTGCTTCTTATTGCTTGATCTCCCATTCCTAATGATTCCATCATTGATCCAATTCTATCTGATCCAAATCTTACCATTAAATCATCTTTCATTGAAACAAAGAATTGAGTAAATCCTGGGTCTCCTTGTCTTCCTGAACGTCCTCTTAACTGATTATCTATACGTCTTGACTCATGTCTTTCTGTTCCAAGTACGCATAATCCACCAAGGGCTTTTACTTCATCTGATAATTTAATATCTGTTCCACGTCCAGCCATATTTGTTGCAATTGTTACCGATTTACCTAAACCAATTTTTGAAATTATTTCTGCTTCTCTTTCATGGTTCTTAGCATTCAATACTTCGTGTGGAATCTTTGCTTGCTTTAATAAATTACTAATAAGTTCACTTGTTTCAATTGCTATTGTACCTATAAGTACAGGTTGTCCTTTATTATATAATTCTTTTACGACATTTATAATTGCTTTATATTTTGCTTCTTTTGTTGCATATACTAAATCTGCCTCATCTGTTCTAATTACAGGCATATTTGTTGGTATTTCAATAACATACATATTATAGATTTCTCTAAATTCTTCTTCTTCAGTTTTTGCAGTTCCTGTCATACCTGATAGTTTTTTATACATTCTGAATAAATTTTGGAATGTAATTGTTGCCATAGTTTTTGTTTCTTCATTTATATTAACGCCTTCTTTTGCTTCTATAGCTTGGTGAAGGCCATCAGAATATGCTCTTCCTTTCATAAGACGACCTGTAAATTGGTCTACTATTACTATTTCACCATCTTGAACTACATAGTCTACATCATTTCTCATTGCATAGTTTGCGCGTAAGGCTTGGTTTATAAAATGTAATAATGTTGAATTATTGATATCATATAAATTATCAACTTTAAACATTGATTCTGCCTTATCTACACCTTGCTCAGTTAAATTTACGCTTTTTGTTTTTTCATCATAAATAAAATCTTTTTCTATCTTAAGACTTTTTGCATATTTGTCAGCATTAATATATAAGTTTTGATTTTGCATTTCTCCACCTGAGATTATTAATGGTGTTCTTGCCTCATCAATCAATACTGAATCAACCTCATCTATAATTGCAAAATTAAGAGGTCTTTGTACTCTTTCTTCTTTTCTTTCAACCATATTATCTCTTAGATAGTCAAAACCGATTTCATTGTTTGTAGAATAAAGAATATCACAAGAATATGCTTCTTGTTTTTCTTTTGGTGTCAAATCTCTCCTGTTTACTCCTACTGTTAATCCTAGAAATCTATGAATTCCACCCATCCACTCTGCATCACGTCCTGCAAGATATTCATTAACAGTGATAATATGTACTCCTTCTCCAGTTAATGCATTTAGATATGCTGGCAAAACTGAAGTTAGGGTTTTTCCTTCACCAGTTTTCATTTCAGCTATATTTCCATAATGAATTGCTAATGCTCCTAAGATCTGTACAAAATAATGCTTTTCTCCTATTACACGGAACGCTGCTTCTCTTGCTGTCGCAAAGGCTTCTACTAATATATCTTCTAAAGTTTCACCTTTACTTAATCTTTCTTTAAATTCGTCAGTCTTGCTTTGCAACTCTGTATCTGTTAATTTTGAATATTCATCATCTAGTGCCATTACTTGTTCTGCAATCCCATTAAATCTTTTTAATTCTTTATACTCGTGATCAAATAATTTTTTCAAAATTTTCAATTTAATCAACTCCTTCAAGATATTATTTTATCAAAAAAAAAGAAGAAATAAAAGTATATTTCCTCTCCTTTTGTTGTTTATAATATTATTCTGCCTCAAGAACTCCGTAGTTTCCATCTTTTCTCTTATATACAACAGCAACTTCCATTGTTTCACTGTCCTTATACATAAAGAATTCATGTCCAAGAAGCTCCATTTGTATTATTGCTTCTTCTTCACTCATAGGTTTAACTTCGATTGTTTTTCTCTTTACGACTTTCCTTTGGTCTTTTTCTTCTTTCTTTTCAACAACTATGCTATCAAAATTAAAGTCAAAACTTGCTTTCTCATGCTTTGCCATAAGTCTAGTTTTATTTTTTCTAATTTGTCTTTCTAGCTTATCTATTGTTTTGTCAACTGCAGCATAGAAGTCTTCTTGTGTTTCCTCCGATCTTAGAATAAATGATTTTAATGGAATTGTAATTTCTACTTTCTGTTCATGACCTCTCACTTTTACCATAACGTTTGCGCATACATCATTACTCTTTTCTAGATACTTATCTAATTTGGATAATTTTTCCTCGATGTAGTCTTTCATGGATTGAGTGATTTTAATTTTGTCACCACGAATTTTTAGTTCCATTATATCGCCTCCTTGTAATTATATTATACCAAAGTAAAAATAAAAATACTACTAATTTATAGCAGTATTAGCATTTAATAATTTAACATTTATTGCTTGATAGCCCTTACTAGTCTCAATAAGTTTAAACTCTACTAGTTGACCTTCTGATAGAGTCTTATATCCATCTAGTTCGATAGCTGAATAATGAACAAAGATATCTTCATTTTGTCTATATCCAATGAATCCATAACCTTTATCATTGTTAAACCATTTTACATGACCTCTCATCATACCTCTAACACCTCAATTCTATCATTGTATTTCTTTTATGATAATTTTATTTTAGCTAGAATACTTGTAGTTTTATGTCGTATTGTGTTTAATATATTTTTTTTACAAAAAAAATAGAACTATTTTCTTTTTAGTCCTATTTTCTTTTCTAGTTTTTTTAATCTTTCTGGATTTTTATCAGAAATAATTGATGTGTGAAATACAAACCATACTACCATAATAAATATAAATATTATTAGGTACTGTCCTATTTTTTGATTTACAAGTGTAAATATTAATGCAGATGAAGCAAATAAGATATTTATTCCATAGATTATTAATACTGTTACTGTTTGTGAGAAATTCATTCCTAATAACTGATGATGAAGATGTTGTTTATCTGCTTGGAATGGTGGTTGTCCTTTTAATAATCTTCTTATTATTGCAAATAATGTATCTAAGATAGGTATTCCTAATATTAATACCGGTACAAAGAATGATATTAATGCTGGTCCTTTGAATTCTAATAGTGTTATTACTGCAATTATAAAACCTTCAAAGGTTGTACCATCTCCTGCGAATATTTTTGCTGGATGGAAATTATGTAATAAAAATCCCATTGTTGATCCTAACATTATCAATGTTAATATCATTACTAGACTTCCAAATCTCCCTTGGCAAAATCCTATGATGGCAGTTGTTATATAAAATATGGAGCAAATCCCACCACTTAATCCATCTAATCCATCGATAAGATTAATGATATTGGTACATGCTACTATAAATAAAATTGTTATTGGATAAGCTAATATTCCAAAATCTATTGAGTATCCAAAGGCGGTTATATTATTTAATAAGATTCCTCCATAGAATACTATTACTGAGGCTGCTATTATATGAACAATAAACTTATAGGCTGCTCTTATATCCTTTATATCATCTACAATCGATGCAAGTATAATTATAAAACTTCCAATAAGAATTGAATTCATTCTAATGCTTTGTTCTCCAAAGAGCATATATCCAAACATAAATGACAAGAATATTCCTACTGCCCCTAGTTTTGGCATTACTTGTTTATGAATGTGTCTGTGTTCTTCTTCTTCTCTTGGTCTATCAAGAGCACCTATATGATGAGCAACTTTTCTCATGAGAAACATTATTATTGCAGAGAAAATAAACGTAGTGAATACTATTTTCAGTGCAGATATTATTTGTTGATTCATATTTTCACTTCTTTCTTACAATGATTATATCAAATTTCATTTTAAATAAAAAGAAAAACCAACTTATTGTTGATTTTCTTCAAGTAATTTTATATTGTTTAAAAGTATTCCTGTTCCTTCTGCAACACATGTTAATGGAGTATCAGCAATCAATACAGGTATTGTTAATTCTTCTTCTAACAATTCAATAAGTCCATTTAGAAGCGCTCCACCACCTGTTAGTATAATTCCTTTTTCCACAATATCTGCGGATAATTCTGGTGATGTATCTTCTAATACTTTTTTTGTGGCTTTTATTATCTTTGTTAAGCTTTCCATAAGTGCTTCTTTTACTTCTTCTTGATTTATTTCAATTATCGAAGGAAGTCCTGTTATTAAATTTCTTCCTTTAACTTCTCTTTTTGTTTTTTTGTTTGGTTTATATACATTAGCAAAATTTATTTTAATATCCTCTGCTGTTGCATCACCTATTAATAATTTATATTTTTCTCTTATATATCTAATAATATCTTTATCCATTGCATTACCAGCAATTCTTATAGAAGAAGAATTAACTATTCCATTAAGTGATAATATTGCTATATCTGTTGTTCCTCCTCCAATATCTAACACCATATTTGCAACAGGTTTTGAGATATCCATTCCGGCTCCAATTGCTGCAACCTTTGGTTCTTCTTCTAGATAAACCTTTCTAGCGCCAGTTCTCTCTGCTGCTTCTATTATTGCATTTTTTTCTACGGGGGTTATATTTGTTGGACAGCAAATTAGTACTCTTGGTCTTGTAAAGAGTCTTCTTGCCTTTACCTTATTAATGAATTCATTAAGCATTATCTCAGTTAATTCGAAATCTGCTATTACACCATCTTTCATTGGCTTTATTGCTTTTACTTTTCCTGGCGTTCTTCCAAGCATTTCATTTGCTTCTGTTCCTACTGCAATTACTTTTTTTGTTTCTGTCTCAACAGCAACTACGCTTGGTTCATTTAGAACTATTCCCTGTCCTTTTATATAAATTAATACGTTTGCTGTTCCTAAATCTATCCCTATGTCTCTTGCTAGCATAATTCATTCCCTCCATTAAATATTCTATCATATATTTATTCTTTTATTATTAAATAAATTACTTTTTATAAAAAAAAGAAGATTTAGTTCTTCTTTTCATATGGTTTTCCTAAATACATTTCCGGATTTACCGATATGCCATTCTCATATATTTCTAAATGTAGATGATTTCCTAGTTCTTTATCTAATTCGTTTGTCCCACTTTTTCCTATTATTTGTGCTTGGGAAACAATATCATCTTTTTTAACATTTACTTCACTAAGACTTTGATATATAGAAATTAATCCATTATCATGTTTAATTTCTATAGTTTTACCTGTAGCATTATCCTCTTTAACACTTGTAACAGTTCCATTTGCGATTGCTAATACATCAAATGAATCTTTTGCAGTAAAATCTATTCCTGTATTTTGATAATATGTATTATCATGCATTATTAATGATTCTTCTTGTTTTTGTTCTTCAGCCCTATAGTCATAATAACTTTTTCCAATCTTTACAGATTCATTTGAATATGGATAAATAATATTATTATCCTCATTAATCACAGGATAGTATATTTGAGATTCTTCTATAATATCTGGTTTCTTGTGATCCTTTTCTTTATTTTTTAAAGAACTTAGTGAAAATAGAATTGTTGGTACTAATGCAATTAATAAAATGAAGAATGGAAGCTTTAATTTGATTTTTCTTTTCATTGTTTCACCTCATTTTATTTATTTACAAAAAAAAAGGATTTATACATCCTTTTATAAAATATTTACTGAATTAATAATATCCAAGAAGAAATTTGTTACTAAATATACCATTGATATACCTAATAAGAAATAAAAAATTTTTGCTTGTAGTGGATTTACATTCTTTTTAAATAAAGCATTAATATTAATAGTATCCATTGTCCATATTACTATTATTGTTACTGCGAAATATAAAATAAACTTAAATGTCATTAGTTATTTTCCTCATATTCTTTTATCTTATTTCTTCTTCTTACATGTTTTTCTTCTGTTGATGTTGGTGTATTGAAGAATGTTGTTACTATTTCTTTTGCTGTTTCTAATGGCATTTTTTCTCCAAAAGCTACTATGTTGGAATCATTATCTATTCTTGTAGCTATTGCTTCTTCAACATTACTTACTTTTGCACAACGAATACCTTTTACTTTGTTACATGCTATGCTTATTCCTATACCAGATCCACATATTGCTACACCAAAATCCACTTCTTTTTTAACAACTATATCACCTAATTTAAATGCATAATCAGGATAATCAGTTGATTCTTCACTAAATGATCCACAATCTTCTATTTCATATCCTTCTGCTTCTAAATAATCAATTAACTTATTTTTTAAATCATATCCCCTATGATCGCTTGCAAATCCAATTCTCATAATTAATCTCCTTTATCTATCTAGATTATAACATAATACATAGAAAAAAGCTGCATATTATTCAGCAGCTTTTTTATCAAATCCATATTTTTTGTTAAATTTATCAACACGACCTGCACGTGAAGCTCTACTTTGTTTTCCTGTATAGAATGGATGACATTCTGCCTTCTGGATGAATTCCTGTTTTCATTCTATCTCTCCTTCCGCCATGACAAATTGCTTGTCATAGTAATTAAACGCGTTATTACTATAACAAATAATTTAAGAAATTTCAAGTGTTTTACTAATTATTTTCTTTGTTATTTCAAAATGTCCTCTGCTGTTTGGATAATAACTGTTTAAATTATTAAAGTATTTTTCTCTATTGTTTAATGTATTATAGGTATCTATATAATATATATTTTTGTTTTTTTCTAGAATTTTGTTTAATTCGACTACTCCTTTATTTATAAAATCATCATTATAGTTTTTATAATATCCTATGACTAATATATCTTTGTGATAATATTTATTTATTTCATTTATTAACATATTATAATCATTATTTATTTCCTTAATAATCTTTTTCATTGTTTTTGGATCTTTTTTCTCTTCTGTATTTATACTATATATTAAATCATTATAACCAAGTGTTATAATTATTAGATTTGATTCTATTATTTTTCTTTTGATTTCCGAATTATTTCTTATTAATAAGAGAGTATTATTTAGTGTTTGGCTTTTATTAGAATATGAATTATCTATTATTACTTTCTTTTTTTCTTGTTTAATATAATCTTTATAATAATCAATATATCCTTTTTCTATTATGTTGTTATCTACTCCTAGTGATAATTTATCTCCAATATTAGTTATTTTATAACAACTATTATTAGTCTTATTATAAATAATATATACAGATAAACTAATTATAATTAGAGAAATCAATTTTATAAATTTATTCATTTAACCTCCAAAAAAAAAGAAAAAAAAAAGAAATATACTTAATTATATTTCTTTAATACTTATTTTAGCACCTACCTCAGTAAGTTTTTCTACTATTTGTTCATATCCTCTTAAAATATGTTCTACATTTGTTATTGTTGTTTTTCCTTCGGCTCTTAGTCCTGCGACTACCATTGCTGCTCCTGCTCTTAAGTCTGTTGCAACTACTTCACATCCCACTAATTTAGAAGGTCCTACAATTGTTGCTGTTTGATTTTTTACTGAGATATCTGAACCTAATGCTCTTAGATATGGAATATGCATAAATCTATTTTCCCAAATTGTTTCTGTTGTTTTTGATTTACCTGTACTTTGTGTTTGTAGTACTGTAAACGGTTGTTGAAGGTCTGTTGCAAAGCCAGGATATACTGCTGTTTTTATATCTACGGCCTTATAATGGTCTTGTTTTTGAACAAGTACATAATCAGCTCCTACTTCAAGAGATACTCCAGCTTCTTCTAATTTTGATAATAATGCTTCAATATGTTCTGGAATTACATTGTCTATCTTTAATGGATTTCCACATAAAGCTCCAATGATAACATATGTTCCTGCCTCAATTCTATCAGGAATTACTTCATGGAAACATTTTCCTAAATGATTAACACCTATTATTTTTATTGTTGATGTTCCTGCTCCAGTTATTCTTGCTCCCATATTATTTAAAAACGTTGCAATATTTACTATTTCTGGTTCTTTAGCAGCATTATCAATAACTGTTTTACCTTTTGCTTTTACTGCTGCTAACATAATATTTATTGTTGCACCAACAGATGCTATATCTAGATAAATATTTGCTCCTTTTAATTCTTCTGCTTCTACTGTATATTTGTTTCCATCATTTGTTACTTTTGCACCTAGTGCTTCAAATCCTTTTAGGTGTAAATCAATTGGTCTTGCACCTATTGAACATCCTCCTGGAAAATACATTACAGCTTTTTTATATTTACCTAATAAAGCACCCATAAAGTAATATGAAGCTCTTAATTTTTTAGAAAATTTTTCACTAATTTCTTTATTTTCCATTTCAGATGGATTTATTATTATACTTTCACTTGCTCTTTTTACACCTACATTTAATTCTTTTAATATATCACATAAGGCTTCAGTATCTGTTATTTCTGGAATATTACAAATAGTTGCTTCCTCATCTGTTAAAATTGCAGCGGGAATTAAGGCAACTGTTGCGTTCTTAGCACCACTTATTCTAATAGTTCCAGTTAATTCATTTCCGCCTTCAATTTCCATTATTTTCATTTTTATTCCTCCAAACAAGTTTTATTACATTTTCTTCTTTCTCAACCTTATCATAAGTAATATATATTTTTTTGTCAATTATATAGGTGACATATTTGTAAATTTCCTGTAAAGTTTTGCTTACTAATAATAATATGTTATAAAATCTTGTTTATGACTTCTTTTATAAATGATTTATATTCTATATTTTCTCTGTCTTCCTCATCTATTCTACATATTGGCGGAAATAAAATACACCAAAAATTTTTTCCTTTACCTTCACCTAGTGTTATTACTAGTGATTCATATTCTCCTTCTTTATATGTCTTACCATTTGATGTCTTTTCTGGAAAATGATTATTTCCATAATTGATTGTATAGTTATTTGTTTTTGATTTTATTTTTTTCTCAAATGTAGGTATTTTATTTATTATATATTCTCTTTCTTGTTCTATATTCTTTACTTTATTATTTATTAAATCATTTGAGATCTCATTTATTATCTCCTTTTTTAATTGTTGATCTTTTACATTATCACTATTTGCTATTATTCTGAATCTAATTGTTTCTTCTTCAAAATAGTTTTTTTTATTAAGACATAATACTACTATTATAATTGATATTATTACTATTATTTTTTTCATAAAAAAATCCTCACTTTCATATTAATTATGGTGAGAATTCTTATTATTTATTCAATTCCTTTAAAAATAAAAATCATTCTGTCTTTTTCTGATAAGTCTTTTTTTATTTCTACTTTTACAGAATCTAAATATTTAGATATTAATTCTTTTATTGGTTCTCCCTGTTCATATCCTATTTCAAATGCTATTAGACATTTGTCTTTCATATTTTTCCTAATATCGGATAATATTTTTCTATAGCAATCTAGACCATCTTCTCCTGCATATAATGCTAAATGCGGTTCATTTTCTTCTACTATTTGTTCTATTGGTTCATTATTTTTAATATAAGGCGGATTGCTTATTATTACATCATACTTTTTTTCAATATTATTTAGAAAATCATTTTCTATAATATTAGCATATGATTTTAAGTTTCCACAGTTTTTGTGGGTAACTTCTAAAGCATCTTTACTAATATCTATTAAATCCACAGTTTTTGTGGATACTTTTTTTTCTAAAGTCAATCCTATTGCTCCACTACCACAGCCTAAATCTACTATATCAACAGGTTCTGTGAAATATTTATTAATGTACTTAATAGTGTTTTCTACTAGTTCTTCTGTTTCAAATCTTGGTATTAAAACCCTGTTATCTATATAATATTTAATACCATAAAAATTAACATAGCCTAATGCATATTGTAAAGGTACTCCTTTTTCCATTGCGAGTACCTCTTTTTTATATTGTTCTACTTTTTCTTCATCAACTATTTCATTTAAATAGTTAAGTAATTCTAATGGATTTTTTTCTATAAGTTCCGCTAAAAGTATTTTTGCAAAATCCGAATGAATATGTTGCTTACCAAATACTAGTAGTTCCTCTACTTTCATTGTTATCACTTCTTTTTTTTAAAAGTTTATATACTTTCTTTTCATCTTCTGTCATTGATGCATCTTCTTTTCTGTCAATCGTTTCAAGTAATTTATCATACTCTTTCATCTCTAGTTGATTAGTTGTTTTTTTGCATGTGGGACAGTATAAATATTTTCTATGAAAAGCTTTCTTTTGATTGCATTCTCTTCTCATTATAGGAAATATACAGCCACATTCTGGACGAATTAAATCAGTTCTGATTGTTTTACTCACTTGTTTCTCCTTGTAGTTTTCTTTTTTGATCTTCTTGAACAAGGGCATTAATTAAATCATCAAGCGCTCCATCCATTATTCTATCTAATGAGTTTGTTGTGTAACCAATTCTATGATCAGTTACTCTATTTTGTGGATAGTTATATGTTCTTATTTTTTCTGCTCTATCTCCTGTTCCTATCTTACTTCTTCTTTCATTTCCTTCTTTTTCTGCTTTTTCTGCTTCTTGCATTTCATATAATCTAGATTTTAATACTTTCATTGCTTGTTCTTTATTTTGAATTTGACTTCTTTCATTTTGACAAGTAACAACTGTATTTGTAGGTAAATGTGTTATACGTACTGCTGAATCTGTTGTATTAACTCCTTGTCCTCCACATCCACTTGATCTATAAATATCAATTCTTAAATCTTGAGGATTGATTTCTATTTCAACATTTTCATCTGCTTCTGGCATTACTAATACTGTTGCTGTTGATGTTTGAAGTCTTCCGTTTGATTCTGTAACAGGAACTCTTTGAACTCTATGTGAACCACTTTCATATTTAAGCAAAGAATATGCTCCTTCTCCTTTGATCATAAACTCTATTTGACTAAAACCTCCAGCTGTTCCTTCAATTGAGTTATATACCTGATATGTAAATCCTTGTTTTTCTGCATATCTTGTATACATTCTGAATAAATCTCCGGCAAAGATATTAGCTTCATCTCCTCCTGCTGCTCCTCTAATTTCCATAATTATATTTTTTGAGTCATTAGGATCCTTTGGAATTAACAATATTTCTAATTCTCTATCAAGTTTTGTTTTTTCTTCTTCTAATGTCTTTAATTCCTCTTTTGCCATTTCTCCTAATTCAGGATCTGATAACATCTCTTTTGCTTCATCTATATCGTTTAATATCTTTTTATATTTTTTGTAACAATTAACAATATCCTCTAAATCTGACATTTCTTTTGAGTACTTTCTTGTCTTATTTATATCACTTAGTACTTCTGGTTTAGTAAGCTCAGTTTCTAATTCTTGATATTTTTTTAATGTTGCTTCTAATCTTTCTATCATATTTATCACCTATTCTTTCGTAAGTCAGTCCTATTATATCACAGTTTTATTATGAAAAAAACTAGATTATTCTTCTAGTTCTAATTCATCTTCATCTATAACTACTAAATCTTTTAATTCTTCATTTGTATCTTCATCATAATCTTCATCATCATTATCATCATAGTTATCTTCTTCTATTTCTTCAACTTGTGTTGTTGTATCTTCTTCTTCCTCTTCTTCATCTTCATCATCTGTTACAACTTTAACTACTTTGTCAGAAGTATGTCTATTTCTTAAATCCCATTTTCCATTATCTAATAGGATAAATCTTTTATCTGTTGATAGTGATGTATAAAAATCTGCTATCTTAGATTCAAATGATGATTCAGGTAAATCCAATAATTTCATTATCTTTTTATATAAATCTGCTGTATTAATTGTTCTTTTACTATTTTCTAAAATAAGTACAGCTATATCTTTATTTGACATTAATTCTAATTCTTCTTTTGGTATTTTTAGACTCATTTGGGGCCCTCCTTATTTCAAAACATTATATGTTAATTTATAATTTTTGTTCATATATTAAAATCACAAGTATTTTTATACCATATATATTTGTTCTTTGCAATATTTTTTTATATTTTTTCAGGTACTTTTATTCCTAAGATGTCTAGTAACATTGTATTTACTTCATAAACAACTTTTGTTAATACTAACCATGTTTCTTGTAACTCTTTGTTTTCTTCTGTTAACACTCTGTTTTCTGAATAAAATTTATTATATTGAGATGTTATAACATATAAATAATCTGCAATCTCATTTAATGATTTTGAATCTAAAGAATTATTTAATACTGTAGTTAACTCTAATAGAGAAAGTATTATATTCTTTTCAGTTTCCCCAGATATTTGATTTGCCTTACTATAGCTTATTTCTTGTGCTTTACTTAATAAAGACTTCATTCTAATAGTTGAATAAAGAAGATATGATCCTGTTTTTCCATCTAAATCAGCAAATTTTTCTAATTCAAAAACATAGTCTGTTGCTCTATATGGTAATAAATCTGCATATTTTAATGATGCGATTGCTACATCTAGGGCAACTTTTTCTTTTTCTTCTTCTTTTATTGATTCGTTTGTTATTCTCTTTAATGTTTCTTCTTTTACTAGTTTGATTAGGTTCTTTAGAGTCATAACTCCACCATCTCTTGTCTTAAATGGCTTTCCATCTTTTCCATTCATTGTACCAAAATTAACATGTTCTAATACAACGTTATCATCAACTATTTGAGACATACGAGTTGCTCTAAAAATTTGTTCAAATCTTAAGGCTTGTCTTCCATCTACTACATACCATATTTCATCTGGAGCAAATTCTTTTTTTCTTTGAAGAATTGTTGCTAAATCTGTTGTTTCATAAGAAAGAGTTCCATTTGATTTAATAAATAATAGCGGAGGCATTGGAGAATTATCATTTTCATTTGAGACATCTACAATTTTTGCTCCCTCACTGTCTTGTAATAGATTTTTTTCTTCAAATATTGAGTTTAATTCATCAAAGTATTCTGCTGCATCACTTTCGCCTAGCCATAAATCAAACTCTGTATTTAAGATATCATATACTTCTTTTATATCTTCTTTTGATATTTCAACAACTTTTTTCCATAAATCATAGTATCCTCTTTCATGGTTTTGGATTTTTGCAGTAACTATTCTTCCTTCTTCTAGGTATGCTTCATCTTCTTTTGCTTTTTTACTTGCAAGAGGATAAATTTTTTCCAAATCATCATTTGTTATTGGAATAGTTAATTCACTATAATCCCCTTTATATTCAGGATCAAAGTATGGTAAATCAGGATATTCTTTACTTATTTCTAAAACTACAAAACCTAGTGGTCTTCCATAATCGCCTAAATGTGCATCACCTAGTACTTCATATCCTAGTTTTCTTGATAATCTTTTTAAAGCCTCTCCTATATTTGCACTTCTTAAGTGTCCAACGTGTAGTGCCTTTGCTACGTTTGCTCCACCATAGTCAATTATTACTTTTTTCTTTTCTCTCACATCAATATTATTAAATAGATTTTGATACATACTGTTTAGTATATCAAGTGCAAAATCATTGCTTAATGTAATATTAATAAATCCTGGTCCCGCTATATTTAGGTTTGTAAAACGTGAATCTTTTTCAAGTTCTTTTACTATCTTTTCAGCAATTTGTCTTGGATTTTCTTTATACTTTCTTGCTAATTGCATTGCATCATTTAATTGGTATTCACCTAAATCTTTTCTATTAGATGTTTCTATTGCTAGTGTTTCTACCTCATATCCAGCTTTTTTTATATGATTTTTTATGTCTTTTTTTAATTCCCTTAATATACTCATTTTATCGCCTCTATCTTATATTTAAATTTTTCTTTATCAATTTCAAATTCTATTAAAGAATTGATTTTATCTTCTTCGATTTTTTTTGTTTTTATATTTATATTTATTGTCTTATTTAAATCTTTTATGAATAATAAACCTGTTGTTTCATTTCCTTCTGAAAAAATATATTCAATTTTGATTTCTGTATTTTCTCTTGTCAATTTATGTTTTTTGTAATTATATACTACAGTTGAATTATCATCTTCTTTATATTTGATAATCTTATCTTGATATATTGCTGTAGTTGTTGTTATTACTTCATTATCACTATTTTCTATAGTTGCCTTTATTTTTCTTTTAGGCATAATTTCACCCACTTCAAATTTCAGTTATGATTATAACATATTTTCTTATTTTTACATAGTTTTATTTTTTATACATAATTATTTTTTTTCGTTTAATACTATGTTTAGAGGCTGATAGAATGAAATTGTTAAAGAAATTTATTATACTTTTAGTTTTATTTTGTTTTGTTTTTATTACTGGTGCTTATCTTTATGTAAGATTATCTCCTAAAATAACAATTAATAATGCAAACAATATTTCATTTTATGATTATAACAATGAAGTATTTTTTACTGGTAGTAAAGATAATGAATGGGCCAGTCTTAATGATATATCTAAAGATCTTATTAACTGTACTGTCTATACTGAAGATAAACATTTTTATAAACACTTTGGATTTGACTTTACTAGAATTATTTCTGCTTTATATAACAATATTACTTCTAAAAGCACTTCTCAAGGTGCATCTACAATTACTCAACAGTATGCCAAAAATATGTTTTTGGATTTTGATAAAACATGGAAAAGAAAATGGGATGAAGCTTGGTATACATTAAGAATAGAAGCTAATTATAGTAAGGATGAAATTCTTGAAGGATACTTAAATACTATTAATTATGGTCATGGGAAATATGGTATTAAGGCCGCTTCACAATATTATTTTAATAAAGATTGTAAAGATTTAACTTTAGCTGAGGCTAGTTTACTAGCAGGAATTCCCAAGGCTCCTAGTAAATATTCTCCGATTATCAATTATGATCTTGCTAAAAAAAGGCAATTAACAGTATTAAATAATTTAATTAAAAACAATATTATATCCGAGGATGAGTTGAATTCTGCTTACAAAGAAGATATTAAAATTATTGGTGAGGATAATGAAGAGCGAGTTTCAAGTGTTAATTATTATATTGATGCTGTTATGGATGAATTAAAGAATAATAATTCCATTCCAAAAAATTATAATGAACTTGGGGGATTAAAAATATATACTAATTTTAATTATAGTGTTCAACAAAATCTTGAGGATAATATAAAAGAAACATTTAATGATGATAGTTCTCTACAAGTAGCTAGTGTTGTTATGAACCCTGATAATGGTAGTATTATTGCTCTTGTTGGCGGAAGAGATTATAACAAATCCACTTATAATCGAGCAACAAACTCAAAAAGACAGGTTGGTTCTACTATGAAACCATATTTATATTATTCTGCTTTAGAAAACGGATTTACCGCAAGTACTGCTTTTAAGAGTGAAAAAACAACATTTTCTATGGAAAATGGTAAATCTTATTCTCCAAATAATTATAACAATGTATATGGTAATATTCCTATATCTATGGCTACTGCTGTTGCTTATAGTGATAATATATATGCAGTTAAAACTCATTTATTTCTAGGAGAAGAAAACCTTATTAATACAGCAAGAAGAGTTGGTATTAAGGAAAAACTTGATAAAGTTCCATCTTTACCTTTAGGGACTAATGAAATTAATATAATTAGTATGGCTGCTGGATATTCTACATTTGCTAATCAAGGTTATAAAGTAGATGGACATTTAATTGAAAAAATAGTTTCAAAAAATGGGGATGTTTTATTTGAAAATAAAAATAACAAAGAATTAGTATTAAATCCAAGTCTTGTTTTTATTCTCAATAATATTCTTACCGCAACATATGACCCTTTATATATTAATTACAATTATCCTACTGCGATTAGTTTAAATGGGAAGCTTAAACATACCTATGCACTTAAAAGTGGTACTACGGATTATGATAATTGGAATATCGGTTATAATAGCAAAATATTATGTGCTGTTTGGGTTGGATATGATGATAATAATAAACTAACTAAAAAAGACTATAAATATGCTCAAAACATATGGTATAAGACTGTCGAAAATTATGAAAAGGATATGAATGATAATGATGTATGGTACAAGAAACCAAGTAATGTCGTTGGTATGTTAGTTGAACCAATCAGTGGTAAACCAAGTTCTAATCAAAGTGATAATAAAAAACTTGTATATTATTTAAAAGGTACTGAACCTAAGGGTGATGAACCTGTGTTTGATGAGATAGAGAATAATTAGTTTTCTCTATTTTGTTTTATTGTATATTTGTTATTATTTTGATATAATACTAGATAGTATGGAGGGTGTTATGTTAGAGATAATTATTGGAATTATTGTAGGTGTTTGTTTCTTGCTATTCCTTATTGTAATAGTTAATGATAAATTTAAATTTGCCATTATAAAACTTGAAAAAGCTGAGGAAGATATTAATATATATTTACAAAAAAAGAAAGAATTATTAGATAGAACAGTGCCTGTTATTAAAAAAGAATTAAAATTAAAAGAATTTTTAACTGATTTAGATTTATATAAAGAAGAAATGAGTGATATTGAAAAAAATGACTTATTAAAAAAAGTATATAATGAATTGTTTAAAACAATTGATGAAAATGAAAAATTATATAAAAGTGAATCACTTGTTGCAATTCTAAATAATTTAGGTGAAAATGAGGAAAATGTAGTTGGGGCTATAAAGTTTTATAATGATACTGTTGTTGATTATAATAAATTGGCCATATCTTTTCCTACAAACGTCATTGCGTTTTTTAAAAGATATAAGAAAAAAGAATTTTATAATAATGAAAAAAGGGTTATGTTTGAAATATTAAATGAGAAATAGAGGGATAAAATGAATTTTATAGATAATGTTAAAAAAAGAGCAAAAAAGGATAAAAAGACAATTGTATTACCAGAATCTATGGATGAAAGAGTTATTGAAGCTGCTAGTAAAGTAATAGAAGAAGATATAGCAAATATTATTATTATTGGTGATAAAGAAGAAATTGATAAGAATTATCCAAATTATGATATATCAAAAGCTAAAATTATTAACCCAGAAAGTTCTGAGTTAACAGAAGATTTAATTAATCATCTTGTTGAATTAAGAAAACATAAAGGTATGACTTATGAAGAAGCTAAAAGATTAATATTAGAAGATTATATGTATTTTGCATGTATGCTTGTTAAAGATGGTTTTGCTGATGGGGTTGTTTCTGGTGCATGTCATTCATCTTCAAATACCCTTAGACCTGCCTTACAAATTATTAAAACAAAACCTGATACACTTCTTGTTTCTGCATTTTTCTTAATGGTTGTACCTGATTGTGAATATGGTGAAAATGGAGTATTTATATTTTCTGATGCCGGACTTGAACAAAATCCTACTCCTGAAAAATTGTCTGCAATAGCGGCAAGCAGTGCTGAATCATTTAAAATTCTTGTTGAAAAAGAACCAATAGTTGCAATGCTATCTCATTCAACAAAGGGTAGTGCATCTCATGAAGATGTTGATAAAGTTGTTGAAGCATGTAAAATTGCAAATAAATTATATCCACAGTATGAAATTGATGGAGAATTACAGTTAGATGCAGCTATTGTTCCGGAAATTGCTAAATCTAAAGCTCCTGACAGTAAAGTTGCTGGAAGAGCAAATGTATTAATATTTCCAGATTTAGATGCAGGAAATATTGGTTATAAACTTGTACAAAGACTTGCTAAAGCAGAAGCATATGGTCCTATTACACAAGGTATTGCTGCTCCTATTAATGATTTATCAAGAGGATGTAGTAGTGATGATATTGTTGGTGCTATTGCTATTACAGCTGTTCAAGCACAAAATTAAATATATAAAAAATCCACAATAATTGTGGATTTTTGTTATAATATTTTTAGAAAGGACGTGCTTTTATGGATTATAATATTCCAGAAAAATACAAACCAATATCTGCTTGGGGTTATTTTGGCTACAATATACTTTTTGCAATTCCAGTTTTAGGATTTATAATGCTACTTGTTTTTGCTCTTGGTGGTACTAGTAATATAAATCTTAGAAATTATGCAAGAAGCTTCTTTTGCAGCTTTATTCTTGCTATAATTATTACAGTTATTTGTGTCGTATTTTTTGGTGTTACAGGAGCTAATTAATAATTAGATCCTTTTTTTATATTAATTTTAAAAATACATGAAATATAAAATCTAATATCATTGGTATTCCAAAAATTAGTGATACTGCTAATTTTTTATTTGAACTCAATTTTATTAGGAGTTTATCAATTAATGGTTGTACAACATATAAGAGGAAAGTTCCACCTAAGGCAAAATTTCTTGATGCATTCCAGTTTACTCTTCCTTGAATATTTAAGAAATTACGTCTATAATCCCATAACCATTGACCTGAAAGCTTATCTATTGCAAAATGAGATGCAAATTCAAGTGAGGTTGTTAATACCCAAATAAGTAAAAAGATAAGGATAATTGTTACATCTATCTTTTTTATTTTTTCCACTTTTCTTGTTAATAAAAATATGATTATAATAACTATTATATTTGCTATTAATAAATATAATCCATATCTTGATAAATATTCAGTTACACTTAATATTTTTGCTTGTGTATATTTTATAATTGTTGTAAATACGAATGTTGTTATTGTAAACATTGAAGCAATTAGATATGCTGGATTTCCAAGATAATGCTTCTTTTTAACAAACTTTCCTAGACAGAAAAGAATAATTAACATTCCAAATCCATATATTGGAAGGAATGGTCCATATAGTACTCCTCTATTTGTAAATTTTTTTGGAGCTACTACAAACCACATCCATAGTACTTCATATAGCCAACCTATTAGTGCATATATTAAAAATGTTATATAATTATTTGTTATAAAATCTTTTACTTTTTTCATTCTACTCTCCAATCAATTTCCTTTATATTATTCTTTTTTAAAAACTCATTTGTTTTTGAAAATGGTTTACTACCAAAAAATCCGTTTCTAGCTGAGAATGGGGATGGGTGTGCTGATTCTATTATATAATGTTTTGGATTCGTTATATATTCTTTTTTTGCTCGTGCATATGC
>CACXJP010000049.1 GCA_902768065.1 uncultured Erysipelotrichaceae bacterium | reverse complement strand
AAGACAGGAATAAAAAAGATAGACAAATCTGCATTCTTCATAGTAACAGATTCTTATGAATTATATGGAGGGGAATAAAATGAATAATATAATTGAGACCATTAAAGGAAAAAACAAAATATCAAGAGTAATACTAATGATTATTTCAATGATATTAAATGCTATACTGTACAATTTATTCCTACTTCCATTAAATCTAGTAACAGGTGGTACTCCAGGTATTGCAACAGTAACACACTATGTATATGGGATAAATCCATCAATAATGATATTTATATTATCATTAGCATGTGTTATTATTAGTTTTTTGTATTTAGGAAAAGAAAGAACAATGGGGACATTATTGGCATTATTTATATATCCGATATTAGTACAATTAACATCTCCACTTAATAAAGTGGTTTCAGATAATCCAGATATATTACTATTAGTAATATTTGCTGGAGTAATAAGTGGTGTTGCAAATGGATTAATGTATAAGACAGGATATAGTAATGGAGGTTTACCAATAATAAGCCAAATACTATTTGAAAAAAAACAAATATCTATATCAAAATCAAGTCTATTTATTAATGTTTTAATTGTATTAATAGGTTCATTCTTCTTTGGAACAACAACTGCGCTATACGCAATAATATTCTTATATATTAATAATATTGTTTTAGATAAAGTGTTGTTAGGTATTTCCTATAATAAAGCCTTTTATATAATTACATCAAAAGAACAAGAAATAAAAGACTATATTTTAGATACATTAGGACATGATGTAACAGTATTCGATGTAAAAGGTGGTTTCATGGAACAAAAAAGAAAAGTATTAATGACAGTAGTTCCATCAAGAGAATACTATCGAGTAACAGAAGGTATAAAAGAAATAGATCCAAAAGTATTTTTTACAGCAACAGATTCATATCAAGTAGAAGGTGGAAAATAAAAGTAAAGTATAGAAACTTTACTTTTATTATGTCTAAATGTATGGTATAATTAAAGATACTAAGGTGGTGATAAAATAGATGGATTTAATAAGAATTAAAAATGTTGAAAAAAGATACAAAAATGGAGTAACAGCCATCTACGATTTAAACTTAGCAATAGAAAAAGGATCTTTTGTCTTTATAATTGGTGGATCAGGAAGCGGAAAATCAACACTAATTAAGATGCTTTATCGTGAAGAAAAACCAACTAAAGGACAAGTAATTGTTGGAGGTCTTGACGTTGCTAAATTAAGAAATAAAAAAGTTTATAAATTGAGAAGAAAATTAGGAATTGTATTCCAGGACTATAGATTATTACCAAAATTAACAGTTTTTGAAAATGTTGCATTCGCATTAGAATGTATTGGTGAGAAAAAAGATGAGATAAGAGTAAAAGTTTTAAAAGCTTTAGAAGATGTAGGATTAAAGAACAAAGTTCATAGTTATCCAGATCAACTATCAGGAGGAGAACAACAAAGAGTAAGTATAGCAAGAGCAATAGTTAATAATCCTAAGTTATTGTTATGTGATGAACCTACTGGAAACCTAGATCCAGAAAAAAGTATGGAAATAATGAAAGTACTTGAAGATATCAATAAGAATAGAGGAACAACAATTATGATGGCAACTCATGATGAGAAGATAGTAAACAAAATGAAAAAACAAGTTATTACACTAAAAGATGGACATTTAGTAAACTTTAAACAGAAAGGAAAGTATCAAAATGAAGCTATTTAGAATGATAGGAAGAAGCATAAGAGATGCTTTAAAAAGTGTAATAAGAAACTTTAGTTTATCATTAGCCTCTATATCATGTATAACAATAACATTAATAATAGTTGCAGTAGCAATAGTCGCATCACTAAATGTACAAAACTTTACTAGAGAAATAGAAAAGGATATGACAATAGTTGTATTCTTAGATAATAAAGCAACGCAAGAGGATGCTAAAGAAGTAGAAAACAAAATAAAGAAGCTATCAAATGTAAGTAAATACACATATCAAACAAAACAAGATGTAAAAGAAAAGATGCAACAAGAATCAGAAGTATTTAATACAGTTCTAGAAACTTGGGAGGATGAAGATAGTCCATTAAAAGATACATTCCAAGTAAAAGTAAAAGAAATAGAAAAAATCAAAGAAACAGCAGAGAAAATAGAAAAGATAAATAATGTTGCAGTAGTAAGATATGGTGAGGGAATGGTTGATAAAATGGTTTCAGCATTCTCATCAGTTCAAAAAGTAACATATGGAATTGTAGGAGCTTTAATACTTGTAACAATTTTCTTAATAGTAAATACAATTAAATTAACAATTTCAGCAAGAAAAAGAGAAATATCTATAATGAGACTTGTAGGAGCAAGTAATTTTACAATAAAAACTCCATTTATTATAGAAGGTATGATTCTAGGAATGTTCGGATCAATTATTCCAATAGTATTAACTATGTATGGATATTCAGCATTCTATAAACATTTCAATGGTTACTTATTCTCTGAGTTAATTAAATTAATTAAACCAGAACCATTTATCTATCAAACTTCATTAGCAGTCTTAGGAATTGGTATTATTGTTGGTATGATTGGTAGTGCAGGTGCAGTAAGGAAATATTTAAAGGTATAATGATGAAGAAAGTAAAAATAGTATTAGTATTATTAATAGCAATATTAGTTATACCTCAAACTACCAAAGCAACTACACTTCAAGAATATGAAGACCAAGTTGAAAAATATCAGAATGAATTATCTGATAAAAACAATCAAATCTCAGCAAGCAAAAAAGAGTTAGAAGAAGTACAACAGAAGTTGGCAGATTATGAAAAACAGATAAAAGACGCTGAAGAAGAAATAAAAAGATTGGAAGAAGAAATTGAGAAGAATAATGAAGAGATAGAAAAAAAGAAAAAAGAATCAAAGAAATTAATGGAATATTATCAAATATCAAATGGTGAAAATGTATATTTAGAGTATGCATTTGGTGCAACTGATATCACTGATATGATTTACAGACTATCAATTGTAGAACAATTAACAGACTATAATGATAGAGTAATGAAAGAATTAAAAGAACTAGTAAGACAAAATAAAGAAAAGCAAAAACAACTAGAAGCAAAAAAAGTAGAATTAGATAAATTAGTAGAAGAAATGAGAGAACAATCAAGAAAGATAAAAGGAAATATTTCTAGTATGGAAGGAACTGTTCCAAACATAAAAGGACAATTATCATACTATCAAGAAAGAGTTTCTTATTATAAGAGTGTTGGATGTAAATCATCTGATACTATTGGTATTGATTGTGATAGGCCTAAACGAGTAAGTGGAGGCGGAGGTGGAGGCAGCATTGCTGGAGCCAGTGGATTTGTCTCTCCACTTAATAGCTATAATTATATATCAACAGGATTCTATTGGAATGGATATTCAGGTCATAAAGGACTTGATTATGCAGAAGGTTGTGGAACACCAGTACATGCTGTTGCAAATGGAAGAGTATACTATGTTGGAAGTAACAAAGATATTTATGGAGCTAAAATGGTAATGATAGTACATAATTATAATGGAAGACTAGTATTCTCACAATATGCCCATCTTTCAGGATATGCAGTAGGTACAAATCAAGATGTATATGCTGGACAAGTAATTGGGTATGTAGGTTCAACTGGTTGGTCAACAGGATGTCACTTACACTTAGAAATGTCTAATGATGTTGGTTGGGATTATAATAGACCCGGTAATTATTACACATATGTTAACTATATAACTAACCCATATAACTATGTACCAGGGTAAAATAAAAAAGATCAATAACTATTGATCTTTTTTTATAAACTCTTATTTATATTAATTTCTTTATTATATGTATTATCCAAAGCATTAATAACTTTATTTAGAAATCTAAGTCTTAAAGTAAGGATTGCATTGGAAGTTGCAATAGGTTCAATTGAATCAGAACCAGGAATAATAATATTTCTAACGTCAAATGATTTATAAATATCTCCATTATTAAAAGATAAGTATTTAATTAAACTAACAGGAGATCTACCTTGAGATATCAATCTTTCATTTAATTTTCTTTCCATATCCTTAAAGGTATCAATATCCATAGACGCAGGATTAAATAAAATTGAACAGATACTATTATTTCCAATATGTAATAGAGTTTTAGTAGAACCTTGCAAGGCAAAATTACTTTTTGGTTCTAATTTATCAACATATGATTTATCTATACCTATCTCGTGAGAAGTATAAGAATTTCCCATAATTCCTCTATAATCACTTAAACCTGGAGTATATGCTCTACTCTTCATGTTGTTAGGGATTAAATCTTCTCTAAAAGCTTTACCAAGTTTAATCAAATCATCATTAGAGGCAAATACTCCGGCATATCCAGAAAAACCTCCAAGAGCAATAGCGTTTGGATCATTCACCATACCAATTTGTGCATTAGCACTACCAGTTGCATTTATAATTTTATCCTTTGGAATAGTAATGTGAGTATTAGAAAGACCATATTTACTAACAATGTATTTATTAATCAATTCTTCATATGATAATCCAGTAACAGACTCCATAATCTCTTTAATTATCATCATACCAATATCATTATAATTATATGAACCTTTATCAACTACATTAACATTGTATAGAGTATTATAAACATCATCAAATGATGATTTTGAATCAAGTCTTCCATCTGTTTGAAATTTAACATTAAATTCAGATATATCTCTAATTGTAATATTTCCAAGATTAATAAATCTTGGATCTAATTCCTTAATCTTATCATCAAAAGAAAAATACCCCTCATTTATTAAATTATAAAGAACAACCTGAGTATAGAATTTAGTAATAGACGCTAAATCAAATAGTGCATCATCAGACATTTTTCTTCCATTATAATCTATATTACCGCCCATAAATTTAACATTAATATTATCTATATTAATATTAACAATATATCCTGGAATATTATATTTTTTCTTAATGTTCTCTATTTGCTCTAAATTATCCTTAATAATTAATTCTACAAGTTCATCAGGAGTTGCGTCTTTATTATTCTTGATAACATCAAGCATCTCTTTAGTTGCAATCCTAACCTCATCTGAAGAAGCATATGTTCCTTCTCCTTGAATTTCATCAATAAATTCCTCAAATAATTTATCAAAGTTCATTTTATTACTCCAATACAACTCTAGTATAACATACAAATCATATATTGACTTAGAATCTTGGATATGATAAATTATATTCACACATATTTGTGTAGAGGTCGCAATTAAAATAAGTATAAGTCACGATAACTTGAATTAAATGACTGGCTTAGAAAGGGTTAATTGCCGAAGGAATTATTATTTCAAGATAGTAATATCCTGGGGATATAGTTAAAAACTATATAACTGTCATCGAAAGATGGAGAGCTACAAAATATATAAACAACAAGATTTTTATGTATTTTTGAAATGAAACTGGCTCTCCCTTAATAATATAGAATTA
Organism: uncultured Erysipelotrichaceae bacterium; assembly: GCA_902768065.1. The sequence goes on along the minus strand of CACXJP010000049.1, from coordinate 6,614 downwards.
GGAGGGATTTTTTTATGTCTATATTTAAGGGATCAGGTGTAGCATTAGTAACACCTTTTAGAAAAACAAGGAGAGGAAACATCAAAGTAGATTATGATAATCTAGAAAGATTAGTTGATTATCATATAAAAAACAATACAGATAGTATTATTATCTGTGGAACAACAGGAGAATCATCAACATTATCAGATAAAGAACATCTAGAGACAATAGGAAAATGTGTTGAATTTGCAAATGGAAGAATTCCAGTAATAGCAGGAACAGGATCAAATGAAACTCCACATGCAATTAAACTATCACAAGGTGCAGAAGAAAGAGGAGCAGATGGATTACTATGTGTAACACCATATTATAATAAGACTAATCAGGATGGATTAAAACTTTACTATAAGAGAATTGCTGACTCAGTAAATATTCCAATAATAATGTATAATGTTCCAAGTAGAACAGGATTAAATATTGAACCTGAAACAGCTATTGAAATAGGGAAAGAAAATGAAAACATAATAGGAATAAAAGAAGCATCAGGAAATATAGAAAATGTCAGAAAAATAGCAAAGAGTAAAGTATTAGATATATATTCAGGAAATGATGATCAAATATATGATGTAATTGCTGAAGGTGGAATAGGAGTAATATCAGTATTTGCTAATCTATTCCCAAATGAAGCACATGATATAGTATATGAATATCTAAATGGAAATAAAGAAAAGTCAAGGCAAATGCAAGAAGAAGCACTTGAAGTTATTAAAGAATTATTCAACGATGTAAATCCAATTCCAGTAAAAAAAGCTATGGAACTTGAAGGAATGTGTTCGGGAATTATAAAAGAACCATTAGTTGAGTTAAATGAAGAAAAAACAAAGAGACTAGTAAAGGCAATTGATAAATATAGAAATAGAAAGGCATAAAGCCTTTTTCTATTTATAAAAACATGTTATAATAACAAGCCGGAAGGGGATAATATAACTTACAACCTATTAAAAATATATGAAGAAATTTCAAAAGGTAATGTATCAGAAAGTGTTCTTTTTGATTATTTAGTAGCTTTAGTAAAAATAGGAGAATTTGAAAAAGCATATAGTGTTTTAAATAATCTAAGAACTTTATATCATAAATATATAGATGAATTTTTACTAACAATAATGTTACTAAGATGTAATAAATTTACAGAAGCAAAAAGTATTGTTGATAACACAAACTTTAACGGAAATCAGCTTTGCAAAATAGGTGTAACATTCTATTCAATAGGACAGTATAAATTATCAAGAAAAACATTAGAAGAAGCAAGAGTAGAGGGATTCTCAAATCACTATGACGAATTATATGAGAAAATTATTAATATTATAAATAAACACAATAAGACAGGTAAATATATATCAATGAATTTTGAATATTTTATTCAAAATAATGAATTACAACCTGGAGACATCATTTATGTATCAGATGTAGATGAAGAATATAAGAAAAAAGATTCACATGCTCTAAATAGAACTTACATGATATGGAAGATAAAAGGAAGAAACGTATATGCTTTTCCGATAACAACAAAAATACCTGAAGATATAAGATACTATAAATTGTATAAACAAAATTATTTGAATTTTAATTCTGATAGAGTAGTTAAATCAGATATTGTTAAAATATCTAAAGGATCTATCCAAAAAGTACAAGAAAGATTAACACAAAAAGATTATAACAACGTATTAAGTAATATTTATTCAGGAATAATAGTATTAGGAGACGAAAAAAATATCAAGAAAAAAGTCTATTTATTGATGAAATGTATAATAAATTCCAAGTGAAAAAAAATGATGTAATAGTTGCTTATAAAAGAGAAAAACAAAGTGCTAAAAATTATTTAGTAGTAGATCAAGATGAAAAATATTTGTATTGTATAGAGTTAGTAGTTGCACGAGCAGCAGCAGCACCTGCAAGTTATTCAATAGAAAAAATAGATAAAAGGAAAGAACTATTACGAGTAAATAAATCAATAAAAGTAAATAAATCATATAAAAAAGAAATAGAATCAGTAAAAAGTAAACTTAAGAAATTAAGTAAGTAGAACAAGGAATTTCTAATTCCTTGTTTTATAATATTATAAATGATAAAATAAATTGGAATTGAATTTACATTGGAAGGAGGTTTATCATGTTTAAATTGGTATCAAAATATCAACCAAGTGGAGATCAACCAAAAGCAATAAAAGAATTGGTAGATGGAATTAACTCAGGGAAAAAAGAACAAGTACTTTTAGGTGCAACAGGTACAGGAAAAACTTTTACAATTGCTAATGTAATTAAAGAAACAAATAAACCCACTTTAGTATTAGCTCATAATAAGACACTTGCTGGTCAACTATATGGTGAATTAAAAGAATTATTTCCAGAAAATAGAGTAGAATACTTTGTATCTTACTATGATTATTATCAACCAGAAGCTTATGTACCATCAACTGATACATATATAGAAAAAGATTCATCTATAAATGATGAAATAGATGAATTAAGACATGCAGCAACAGCAGCTCTAATTAGTAGAAGAGATGTAATTGTAGTTGCATCAGTATCATGTATTTATGGTATTGGAGAAGTAGAAGAATATAAAAACAAGATGCTAACTTTATCAGTTGGTGAAATAATTGACAGAAATAAGGTTCTAGAAAAACTTGTAGATATGCTTTATGAAAGAAATGAATTAGATTTTAAAAGAGGAACATTTAGAGTAAAAGGAGATGTCCTAGAAATAATACCAGCTAATCAGAATACACAAGGGTATAGAATAGAATTCTTTGATGAAGAAATAGATAGAATATCAGAAATAGATACCCTTACAGGAAAAGTAATAAATAATTTAAAAAATGTATCAATATTTCCTGCAAGTCATTTCGTCGTAAGTGATGAAAAACTACATTCAGCAATAGAAAGAATAAAAGAAGAATTAAAAGAAAGATTAGAAGAATTAAAAACTGATAATAAACTTTTAGCCGCAGAACGTCTGGAGCAAAGAACTAACTATGATATAGAAATGTTAGAAGAAACAGGATTTTGTTCTGGAATAGAGAATTACTCAGCTCCTATGGCAGGAAGAAAAAAAGGAGAAACTCCAACTACATTAATGGACTTCTTCCCAGATGATTATTTATTGGTAGTAGATGAGTCCCACGTAACACTACCTCAAGTAAGAGGAATGTATAATGGAGATAGAGCAAGAAAGATGAATCTTGTAGAATATGGTTTTAGATTACCAAGTGCCCTAGATAATAGACCTTTAAAGTATGATGAGTTTGAAAAGAAAATAAATCAAGTAGTCTATATTTCTGCAACACCTGGAGATTTAGAATTAGAACATACAAATGGTAAGTTTGTAGAACAAATAATTAGACCAACAGGCCTACTAGATCCAACAATTGAAGTAAGAAAAACAGAAGGACAAATTGATGATTTAGTAGGAGAAATAAATAAAAGAATTGAAAAAAATGAAAGAGTATTAATAACTACTCTAACTATAAGAATGGCCGAAGAATTAACGAATTACTTGAAAGAGTTAGATATAAAAGTAGCATATCTTCATAGTGAGGTTAAAACCCTAGAAAGAATGCAGATAATTCATGATGTAAGAGCCAAGAAATATGATGTATTAGTTGGAATTAATTTGTTAAGAGAGGGATTAGACATTCCAGAAGTAAGTTTAATTGCTATTCTAGATGCCGATAAAGAAGGATTCTTAAGAAGTACAAGAAGTTTAATTCAAACAATAGGTAGATGTGCAAGAAATGCCAATGGACATGTAATTCTTTATGGAGATAAAATAACTGATTCCATGAGAGAAGCAATAGATGAAACAGAAAGAAGAAGAAAGATTCAAGAAGATTACAATAAGGAACATAACATAGTACCAAAAACAATCACCAAAGAAATAAGAGAAGTAATCTCTAATACAGATGAAGAAGCAAACAAGACAAAGAAGAAAAAACTAAGTAAAAAGGAATTAGCATTTGAAATAGATAGAATTGAACAAGAAATGAGAGAAGCAGCAAGAAATCTGGATTTCGAAAGAGCTATGGAATTAAGAGATATATTATTTGAAATAAAAACACAATAAAAGGAGAATTTATGATCAATCAGAATATAAAAAAAGAATTGTTAAAAGATGATAAAATACATAGATTATTCAATCATCAAAGGGCATTTGATTTATGTGAATTATCTGAATTGCTGAAGTACAATGATGAAAATATTATACTAGTAGAGTTTAGTAATAAAGAAATGAATGAAATAATTGGAACAATTCTCCAGGATAATTATGAGGAATCCAAAAAAAGGTCAGAACAATATATCGCACTGAAATTACTTAAAGAATTATTGAAAAAAGATGAAACATTATCAAGTATATCTATTGATGAATTATTAGAATCATTTAAAAGAGAAAGAACTTATTTAGAAAATCAAGATAAATATCCAAGTATAGAAGATATAATTAGCATGATTAATCTAAATGAATCAATAAATAGAGTTCATATAATAATGAATAGTATAAGATCAGCAATAATATGTGAAGGTACAATCCCATTAATGGGAGATAACCTTAATTTTGGTACTAGTATATACAATGCCCCAAATAAATTTTATCCATCAGGATTTAGAAAAAATGGAAAAATAGAATACTTGACTGATTTGTTTAGCTATATAGAATTTGATGAAGGTAATGATGGTATTTTATCGAGAAAAATAAAAAAGGATAATAAAAAATGTCAAAATACAAAAAAGTATATATAGAAATTACTAACAATTGTAATTTAAACTGTTTATTTTGTTCTAAAGTAAATAGAAAAAAAGGATATATGACAAAAGAAGAGTTTGAAGAAATCCTAATTAAAATTAAAGACTATACAGATTATATATATCTTCATGTAAAAGGAGAACCCCTTCTTCATCCAGATATCATAGAAATGATAAATCTGGCAAATAAATACAATTTAAAAGTAAATATAACAACAAATGGAACATTATTTAGTAAGAAAGCAAAAGAATTAGGAAAGTGTCCAAATTTAAATAAAATAAATTTTTCCCTTCATTCAGAAAATGATAAGAAAGATTACTTAGAAGATATATTTAACAACATAAAGTATTTATCCCCAAAAACAACTGTTATTTATAGATTATGGACTTTAGAAAACAATAAATTAGATGATAAATCCACAAAAATTGTTGATAAAATAAAAGACTATTATAATTTATCCCCAGAAACAGTGGAAAAAATAAAAAATGAGAAAAATATTAAAATAAATTCCACAGTTTATGTGGATAAAGATAATTATTTTGAGTGGCCAAATATAAATAACCACAAAAGTTGTGGATACTGTTTTGCCTTAAAGACACATATAGCAATATTAGTAGATGGAACTGTAGTTCCATGTTGTCTTGATTCTGATGGAGTTATAAATTTAGGAAATATTTATGATAATTCATTGGAAGAAATAATAAATAGTAAAAAGTATCAAGAATTACAAAAATCATTTCAAAAAAGACAACCAATAGAATTGTTATGCCAATCATGTACTTTTAAAGAAAAATTAAACAAATAGGTATAATCTATTTGTTTTTTTTACATAATAAATGTGCTATAATATTGTCCAAATGGGAGAAAGATTATGAAAAAACAAGATGAAGTAATTGCATATAAAGCTTTTTTTAAAGGATTGAAAAACAATCTAGATGGAATCACTTATGAAATAGGAAAAGAATATACAACAAAAGATAAAATCCAATATATGAAAGGTGGCTTTCATATGTGTGAAAAACCAGAAGATTGTTTTAGATTTTTAAGACCTTCTGAAGCAGAAGTAGAACTTGCACTAGTAAAAGGATATGGCAATATGTATGGTTTTGATGCAGGATATAGAGCCTATGATGATACTTTAGGATACATATATATATGTGAAAAAATGCAAATATTAAAAGTATTCACAAGAGAAGAAATTTTAAAAATGGCTTTAGAAATGTCTCCTTTAAGATTAGAAATATTAATATCTCTATATCCATTTACAAAAGAAGAAGCCGAAATAATTAAGAAAAATTATAAAATAGATGCAGCGAGTGATCCATTTGCAAGAGGAAAAACAATTCCTGAAACAATTGATTATTATCAAAAAAAATATATGAAAAGAAAGGGTGATAAGCATGAATGAGATAGTAATAAAAGGTGCAAGAGAAAACAACCTAAAAAATATAGATATCAAATTACCTAAAAATAAGCTAATCGTTATGACCGGTTTATCAGGAAGTGGTAAATCATCTTTAGCATTCGATACTATATATGCAGAAGGACAAAGAAGATATGTTGAAAGTTTATCTGCGTATGCTAGACAATTTCTTGGCGGTACAGAAAAACCAGATGTTGATTCAATTGAGGGATTATCACCTGCAATTTCAATAGATCAAAAGACAACAAATAATAATCCTAGATCAACAGTAGGTACAGTAACAGAGATATATGATTATTTAAGATTAGTATTTGCTCGTGTAGGAGTACCATATTGTCCTAATCATAATATTCCTATATCTTCACAAAGTGTAGAAGAAATGACAAATAAACTATTAGAATATCCATTA
>CACXJP010000048.1 GCA_902768065.1 uncultured Erysipelotrichaceae bacterium | reverse complement strand
CTTATCATCATATTTAACTGTATCTCCATAATATTTACTTAATGAATCATAACTTAACTTATCTAAATATTCTTTTGTTAATACTCCACCATTATGAACTTCATCATACATTTCTTCTTCCATCTTGCCTTCACGTACTGCGCCAAATAAATTTGATACTATTACTTCTAGGATGTTTGCTATACCTGCTAATCTTTCTTCTTTTGTTTTTCCGTTTTCTGCAAGATAACTTGATAATAAACATTCATTTGTAAGTGAAGCAACTTCTGCTGTTATACTTGGAGTATTTCTATACTGCATAGGATTATTTTCTTTTACAAATTGATGATGAACATTATGCCCTCCTTCATGGGCAATTGTTGAGATAGAATCCAGACTACCATTATAGCTCATAAGTATTCTTGAATTGTTATTTATAGTAGAAAAACTATATCCACCACTACATTTTCCTTTATATTGACAATAATCAATATAATTATTATCAAATATTTTTTTGAATTTTTCTAAATATTCATTTCCTAGTGGTTTAATTGCTTCAAGAACTATTTTTTGGGCTTGTTCTATTTCATATTCTTCTTTTGATTTTGCCATTTCTAATGCCAAATCATCACTTGTTAATTCTTTTAAATTTAATGCTTCTTTTTTTAATTTATAATACTTTTGTAAACTTCCTAAATTTTTTTCTACAGTATTTACTAAAGTTCTAAATATTTTACTGTCTAAATTAGAATGAAACATGTTTTGTTCCCATGAACTATCAAAATGTCTTATTCGTGCAATTGTATCATTCATTGATACATAACTTGATAATAACATTGCATTACTTGCAGAATATTGATCTATTACTTTATTGAATTTTTCTCTGACATCTTTTCTTATATTTTTATTTTCATTTTTCATAAGATGTCTATAATTATTTGTTGCAATTGTTATTTCTTCATTATCTATTTTTACAGTACCATAATCGTGTAGTGTATTTAACATAGTAGATGATATATCATCAAAATGATTCATGGAATTTACTAAACTTGAAATAATTTGTTCTTCATTTTCTGTAAGAGTATGGTCTTTATCACGATAAATTCTATCTAGATCTGATTTATATTCTAATAATTTTTCTTCTGTCTTATATAGTTTTTCATAATCATCTTTTGATAGTTTTAATAATTCTGGTGCGAAAAAGCTCAAATTCATTTCTAATTCAAGATTTAATTGTTCTGCTTTATTCTTTCTTTTAATAGATTTCTCGTTTCCTAGTTCTTGATCATTTATTAAATAAGCATAGACATATAAATCTTCCCATAAAGCAATTGCTTCTATTTCTTTATTTAAGAATTCATATAATTTATGAGCATCTTTTGTACATCCTACATAGTTCTTTAAATCTTTTACTAATTTTTTGCATCTATCTAGACTTTCTTCAAATTCTTTTTCTGATTTGAAAAAATCTTTTAAATTCCATTTATATTTTTCTGGTACATCTTTTCTACTACTATATTTCTGCATAATTTCTCCTTTATGATACAAAAGTTAGAAGTTCTAAAATAGAACTTCTAATCTTTTATTATTCTTCTTCAATATCTGCTTCTTCTACGTCGTCGTCTTTATTTTTCTTTGATTTCTTTTCTTTTTTCTCTTCTTTTTTGTCATCTTCTTCTGCTTCTTCGGCTTGTCTTTGTTTTGCGGCTTCTTCATATACTTTTGCAGATAATGCCATAGCTTTTTCTTGTAGTTTTTCTTTTTCTTCTTTTATCTTATCGATGTCATCACCTTTTAGTGCTTCTTTTAAATCTTTAATTAAATCTTCAGCAGCTTCTTTTTCTTTCTTGTCTGCTTTATCTCCAAGATCTTTAATAGCTTTTTCAGTTTGGAATACCATTTGTTCAGCTTCATTTCTTACTTCAGCTTCTTCTTTCTTCTTATCATCTGCTTCTTTATTTTCTTCTGCTTCTTTTCTCATTCTTTCAACTTCGTCATCTGAAAGATTTGTTGATGATGTGATTGTAATTGATTGTTCTTTATTTGTACCTAAATCTTTAGCTTTAACATTAACGATACCATTTGCATCAATATCAAATGTAACTTCGATTTGTGGTACTCCTCTTGGTGCAGGTGGAATATTTCCTAATTGGAATCTTCCTAACGTCTTGTTATCAGCTGCCATAGATCTTTCACCTTGTAAGATGTGAATATCTACTGCTGGTTGATTATCTGCAGCAGTTGAGAATACTTCTGTTTTTGAAGTTGGAATTGTTGTATTTCTTGGGATTAATGTAGTCATTACTCCACCTAAAGTCTCTAATCCTAGAGATAATGGTGTAACGTCTAATAAAACGATTCCATTAACATCTCCAGCTAAAACTCCACCTTGGATTGCAGCTCCCATAGCAACTACTTCATCTGGGTTAACTTCTCTTGATGGTTCTTTTCCTAATTCTTTAGTAATTGTTTCATATACTAATGGTACACGAGTAGATCCACCTACTAAAATAACTTTATCAATATCTTTCTTAGTCATCTTAGCATCTTTGATTGCTTTCTTAACTGGATCTATTGTTGACTCTACTAAATCAGAAATTAAATCTTCAAATTTAGCTCTTGTTAATGTCATATCTAAGTGAACTGGTTCACCATCATCATTCTTAGCAATGAATGGTGCAGAAATTTGAGTTGAAACCATTCCTGATAAATCTTTTTTAGCTTTTTCTGCAACTTCTTTAAGTCTTTGCATTGCCATTTTGTCTTCAGTTAAGTCAATATCATTTTCATTCTTAAATTCTTCTACTAAATAATCAATAATTCTTTGATCGAAATCATCTCCACCTAAGTGGTTATTACCATTTGTAGATTTAACTTCAAATACTCCATCTCCTAATTCTAGGATTGAAACATCGAATGTACCTCCACCTAAGTCATATACAAGGATTGTTTGTCCTTCATCTTTTTCAAGACCATATGATAATGCAGCTGCTGTTGGTTCATTGATAATTCTTTCTACTTCTAAACCAGCAATTTTTCCTGCATTTTTAGTTGCTTGTCTTTGTGAATCAGAGAAGTATGCAGGTACTGTGATAACTGCTTTATCTACTTTTTCTCCTAAATATGCTTCACAATAATCTTTAATGTAAGATAAAATCATTGCTGAAATTTCTTCTGGTGTATATTTCTTTCCATCTAATTCTACTTTTTCGCTAGTTCCCATTTTTCTTTTAATTGAACTAACTGTATTTGGATTAGTAAGTGCTTGTCTTTTTGCAGCTTCACCTACTATTCTTTCTCCTTTTTTAAATGCTACTACAGATGGAGTTGTTCTTCCTCCTTCTGGATTTGGTATTACTTTTGGTGCTCCAGCCTCTAATACTGCAGCACATGAATTTGTTGTTCCTAAATCTATTCCTATTACTTTACTCATATTATTTATCTCTCCTTTTTATAATTGATTTATTTTTACTGAGGCAGGGCGTATAACTCTGTCTTTTAATTTATATCCTTTTTGAAGTACTTCTATTACTACTTCATCTTCTAATTCAGGATTATTTTCTGCTACCATTGCTTGTTCTAAGTTGGCATCAAATATTTCTCCTGGTCTATTTATTTCTTCTACACCAAATTTTTCTAAAATACTTAATAGATTTGTATACATCATTTGGAATCCTGTTAAGTATTTAGCTATTTCAGTGTTTTCTGAAGTACTTGCTTGTTTGATTGCTCTTTCAAAGTTATCAACTAACGGTAAAATTTCAGTTATTAAACCTTGATTTGCATATTTCATCAAATTGGCAGTTTCTTCATCTTTTCTTTTTCGATAATTAACTAGCTCTGCTTGAGCTAATTGTACTTGAGCAAGTAGATTTTTATTATCCTCTGTTAATTGATTAATCTCTTTTTCAAGCTTTAACATTTCATTGTTTAATTTTGTATCATTTTCTAATTCTTTTGTTGCTTCTAGTATTTCAGGTTCTTCTTGTGGTTCTACTTTTTTCTTTTCTTTTTTTGCCATAAAAACCTACCTTTCAATATTCTCTTTAATGTATTCCAACATACCAACTACTCTATCATATTCCATTCTTTTTGGTCCTATGATAGCTATTGTTCCTTCATCATTTCCATTTTTGTATTTAGTCTTAATAACGGTTACATCACTATCAATATTAGATTCATCACCAATATATACATTAATATTATTATCATTATCCTCAGTAATATTATTTATTACTTCTGGAGATTCTAACTTATTAAAGACATTTTTGATTTTATCTATGTTTGTAGAAAACTCTGGTTGCTCTAACATTTTATTTCTTCCCATTATATTTACTTCTTGATTAGTAAAGTCACTAAATACATGATAGAAAGCATTATATAATTGTTCATGTTGTTTAACATATTTTCCAATAATTGGTTTTACTTCGAATTCCAATTTATTGCTTACTTCATCTATCGGAGTTCCTGATATTAAATTATTAATAAGGCCAACTGTTTTTTTGATTTCTTCAAGTGATACATCTTGAAGTTTAATATTTTTATGTTCTACATGACCTTTATCAGTTACTATTATTACTATCATACTAACGTCATCAATCGGAATTACTTCTATTTGTTTAAGAAGATTCTCATGAGATGTACTACCAAGTACTACAGTTGTATAATTAGTCATATCTGATATAACCTGCAATGACTTTGTTATTACATCAGATAGTGCAAGTTGCTGATTTTTGAAGACTATTTGTAATTTTAATAAATCCTCTCCATTCATCTTTTTTAATTCCATTAGATTATCTACATAATATCTGTAGCCTGCTTCTGATGGTATTCTTCCTGAAGATGTGTGAGTTTTTTCTAATAGTCCATTATTTTCAAGTTCTCCCATATCATTTCTAACTGTAGCACTAGAGCATTTCAATATCTTAGAAATTGCTTTAGAACCAACAGGAATAGGTTCCCTGATATATTTTTCTACTATTAGTTTAAGGATTTTTTCTTGTCTTTCAGTCAACATAACATCAACCTCCTAGCACTTTTCAATTATTAGTGCTAATAATAATATACTCTTCTTTTTAGCACTTGTCAACAGCTAGTGCTAACTTTTTTAAAAAAATAATAGTAGTATTTCTACTACTATTAATTTGTTTCTTCTAGAGTATTATAATCATATAAGAATAATGTAAATTTCTGATTATCTTTCAATTCTCCATCTTGCATCGTTGATATGTATACTCTTCCTTCATCTTTTGGACCAGTTGGTAAATCATATGCAATATATCCAACACTTTCATCTCCATTATTCGATCTGATGATAGTTTTTATTGAATAACTTCCATCTTGATTTGGGATTAATCTCCAAATTTGTGGTTCGTTATAGGTTAATGGGTTATAAGTGTATTGGGCACTTATTTCGTTTCCGTCTATATTTTCATCATATCTTATATCTAATGCTTTAAAGGTAGATAATTCAACTATTTTAAATGCTTTATCTATTACATTACCTCCTGGGGGTGCATTAAAATAATTATATTCATCATTTGTAAATGAATTAGTAGTTAGATTAAAGTTCTTTACTTTACTGATTTCCCATTTTTGAGTATTTAATCCAGTCATTCCTGTCATTCCAACTGAGCTACCATCTGTTGAAGCTGTCAATGCATAATTTTCAGTACCATAATTAAGTAGATAAAAATTACCATTATCTATTTTATCTACTATTGAGTCTGGCTGATATTGTGTCACTTTTATACCTTCACCATTATGATGTTTATATTTTCCTTGATATACTCTCGTATAATTATTGTGACTTATAGCATTTTGTTTCTTTGAGCCACCATTTACATATATCTCCATATCAAGATTTTCATTTGCTTCTTTACATATTAATGATAAATCCTCTACAAAAGTTTCACCACTATAAGCACCATATTCATCTACACCGAATGGAAAAGTTGGATGATCCGATGGACCGTCTTTACAGTAATCGACATATTCACCATAAACCTCATCCTCATGAGGAGGAGTATCTCTTCCTATTAAAAAGCATGTTGTTATACCATCATGAGTCATGTATAATGTACAATCTTTGTTTTGATATGAATCTGCTTGCTTTATATCTATATATAATCCTTGCAAATTCCAATATCTTGTATTTTTTGTAACTATCTTATTAGGATTAGCACCAGGAATAAGTTTATGAATTGTTACTTTTCCTCTACTACCCATTAAATCTGTATCATATGGAATATTTTTTATTATTCTTGTGTTTATAAATTTATATCTTAACATATTATAGCCGTCACTATTATATCTAATTCTATAATCATAAGACAGCTTTCTACTTCCTTCATTTGTTCCACCTATTAGTTTAGCTTCAGTATCATCTACATATAATATCATTTTTAATTTATTAAATCCCGCATCAAAAAAGCCATCATAATATTGATCATTTTCACCTGGCTTAACTGAAGTTAAATATACACCATCTTTTGATGAACCAGATGCATCTGAAATTGCGCCACGATATACATATATTTTTTGATTGTCATCTAATTTTATTACTCCTGTTACATATGTACCTGTAGCGTTTCCTGCTGCATCAAAATTTGGTGGAGACCATACTTCTACTCTATAATACCCGTTACCATTAATTGGTGTTGTAAAGACATTATATCCAACTGTCTCACTTACATATTCCGCACTACTAGTGCTTTGACTAAGTAATTCATTTTCTACTTGATTAGCCATTTCTTTAATATTACTTCTCATTGATGATAATGTTGCCATTATTATTACAATCAATAGTAATACCAGTATAGCTAGTCCATAAATTAGTGTTGTAATTGCGAAACCCTTATTATTCACTTTCACTATAATCACCTACTATAATTCAGTATATCATAATTTTTTAATAATAACTATATATTTATCTCCGTATTTTTTTTCTTTTAATTTGGTATAATTATTTGAATATATAATTTTATCTAAGTTATCACTTTCACATACTATTATTCCATCTTTTTCTATTAAATCATATTTATCTATTAATAATAGTGATTTTTCAATATAATCTGTTTTATATGGCGGATCTAAAAATATTAAATTAAATTTTATTTTGTTTTGATCAAAATAACTTAAGCTTTTCTTATAGTCCATATTTAATACTTCTATATTTTCTATACCAATTATTTTTATATTCTTTTTTATAACACTTACTGCTTTTTTATTATAATCAACTAGGTAAGCATACTTAGCTCCTTCAGATAATGCTTCTATACCTAAATTACCACTTCCTGCGAATAAATCTAATACAGTACTATCATTAATATAGTTTTGAATAGTTGAAAAAAGGCTTTCCTTTACTCTATCCATTGTAGGTCTTGTTCCCTCAATAAAAAAGCCTTCTATATTTCTCCCTTTATATAAGCCACTTATTACTTTCATTTATTACAACTTCTTTCTTTTGATATTGCTTTTAATTTTTGATTTATAGACATAATCATAATATTTAAATCTGATTCTTTTAATTTGTATTCTTGAAATAGTTTGTTTGACATAATCTCTTCTTTAGTTTTTTCGTCTTTTGTTTCTTGATATTTTTCTAACAACTTTAACAACTTTTCATCTTTCATAACTTTATCATTATATTTTTTTATGTCTTTAACAATATCACTATTATCTATTGTATCTATTAAATTGTTTACTTTTAAAATTAACTCTTCCATGGATTTATTGTATCATATTTCTTATTTAATTACATCTATTAGTGTATTTACTATACTTATTTTATTACTTATATTATCTAGTTTATCTCTATATCTTAATTTATATTTTTCTTTGGCTAATTTTTTTATTTCTTTTAGATAATCATTATTTTGATATAGATATTTATAATGAGATGAATCATCTCTTAAAAAATCATAAATATATTTATGATTCCTTATATAATTAAGTATTCTTGGGTTCACTTCTTACCTCCTATATCTTGAATTAAACCAATTGTTTTTTGAAGACTACCTATACCATTTTGAATACTATCTATATCAATATTCTTAATTACCTTAAATACTTCTTTAAAAGAGTTTAAATCTATACTGTTATTACTATATTTTTCAATTATATTATTATCTTCTCCATATATTTCATATATCTCATATAATTGTTGCCAAGTGACTTTTCCGTTTAGAACATAATTTGCAAATTCCGGATGATGTCTTGCGTATACAATAAAACTTTCTTTACTCATATAATCACCTAATATATTTTATGCATAAAAAAGAAAAAAACCATTTTATTGGTTTTTTACTTTAGAAAATCATCTATAGTCATTAATCTATCATCTATTTCTTCTAATGATATTTGATCTTTCTTTGGTACTTTTTTTGGTTCTTCCTGTTCTGTTACTTCAGCATCTTCAAGTAGTGTGTCTTGTTCTTCTCTTGGTTTTTCTAGATTACAAACTACAAAGGCATCTGATAATTCTTTTTTAGATACTGCTGAACCTGTTGAATATCTATCATTTATTGGTAATTCTGTTACTTTTATATTTGTTATTTCACCATTTTTAAGTCCAAGATAGTTTCTTGAATCTGTAATAAATGTTTTTAAAATTACATATGGATTTGATTTTACTTCTCTAATTACTTGTACTCCACGTCTAGTTCTATTTGATAAATCAAATTCTGATAATCTTATTCTCTTTCCTGTACCTTTTGTTGTTATTAATGATATGAATTCATGTGTTGTATAAGAGAAATTGTTTACTGAAACAAGATAATCATCTTTTAATTTCATTCCCTTTACACCAGCTGCTTTAACACCTACTTCTGGAATATCAGATGTTGCAAAGCTTAATCCATAACCTGTATTTGTTGTCATAAATACTGAGTCATATTCTTCTAACATTACTGAGATAACTTCATCATTATCTTTTAATTTCATACAACTGCTTGCTTTATTATATCTTTGTAATTTAAAGTCTTTTAATTTAGATCTTTTAATCATACTGTTTTTAGAAGTTATTATTACATTCTTATCACTTGAAAAATCATATGCTGGAATACAACCAATTACATTTTCTTCACTTGGTATTTCTATAATATTACTTACATGCTTAGGCATATCTTTCCATTTTAAGTCTGGAATTATATGTACTGGAATATGAAGATAATTTCCTCCATTTGTGAATACTAATAATGTATCTGTAGTATTCATTTCATATAGTCCAATAATATAATCATTTTCTTTTAGAGTTAAATCATCTTCATTTGATGCTGAATAACTTCTAAATGATGTTCTTTTAATATATCCATCATTTGTTACTAAAACAACGACATCTTCTTTTGGAATCATATCTGTTTCATCTATTTTTATTTCTGTTATTTCTTCTTTAATATCAGTAAGTCTTGGTGTTGGATATTCTTTATTAATATTTTGTAATTCTTTCTTCATTACATGTTTTAGAGCTTCTTCATTATTTAGAATTTGCTCCCAAATATTAATTTTCTTTTCTAATTCTTTCATTTCTTCTTCTAATAGAACTACATCTGTATTAGTTAATCTATATAATTGTAATGTAACAATAGCTTCTGCTTGTTCCATAGTAAATTCAAATTCTTTTACTAAGTTTTCTTTAGCGTCCGCTTTATTTTTAGATGCTCTAATTACTTTTATTACTTCATCTAGAATAGATATACATTTAATTAAACCTTCTAAGATATGATATCTTGCTCTTGCATGGTTTAAATCAAATGTTGTTCTTCTTATTATTACTTCTCTTTGATGGGCAATAAATGCATCTAATGCATGCTCTAATCCTAATAATTTTGGTCTTCTATTTACAATAGATACCATATTAAAATTATAGCTTATCTGCATATCTGTATTTTTTAATAAATAGTTTACTATTAAATCTACATTGGCATTTTTCTTTAAATCTATTACTATTCTGACATCTTGGGCTGATTCATCTCTTACTTCTATGATGCCATCTACTTTTTTATCTATTCTAATATCATCCATTTTCTTTACCATTGTAGCTTTATTTACTTCAAATGGTATTTCTGTAATGATGATTTGTGGTCCTGTTTTTTCTTTTTCTACTGTATATCTACTCTTTATAATTATTCTTCCACGACCTGTTTTATAGGCATCTCTTATCCCTGCGATTCCTTCTACTATTCCACCTGTTGGGAAATCTGGACCTTTTACATGTTTCATTAATGTATCAAGACTACAATTAGGATAATCAATTCTATGAATTGTAGCATTTACTATTTCATTTAGATTATGTGGAGGAATATTAGTTGCATATCCTGCAGATATTCCTTGAGCGCCATAAACTAGAAGTGCTGGAAATCTTGCTGGTAAGACAGTTGGCTCTACTGTTGTATCATCAAAGTTTGGAGCAAACTCTACAGTATCTTTATCAATATCTCTTAGCATTTCATTAGCTATTTTTGATAGTCTTGCTTCAGTATAACGATAAGCTGCTGGTGAATCACCATCTATTGATCCATTATTTCCATGCATATCAATGTATGGAATTCTTGTTTTCCATCCCTGAGACATTCTTACCATTGCATCATAGATTGAAGTATCACCATGTGGATGGTAATTACCTATAACGTCTCCAACAGTTTTAGCAGACTTTCTATATCCTTTGTCATAAGTATTGTGTTCTTTATGCATAGAATATAAAATACGTCTTTGAACTGGTTTTAGACCATCTCTTGCATCTGGAATTGCACGATCTTGAATAATATATTTTGAATAACTTCCAAATCTTTCACCCATTAAGTCTTCTAATGTATAATCAAATATCTTCTCAATTACTTCTTCTGTTTCAGTTTTTTTTCTAGGCATATTACCACTACTTTCTATTTACTAATTTATATTCTTTAATACTTTTGTTACATGTCCCTTAGTTTTATATTGATATCTTTCTAAAAAACATTTTATTCTTCTTTTTGCATTTTGACTAGATTTATTATATTGTTGCAATAAATCTTTTTCAATCAAGTTAGAAACAAGACTATTTTTTGATTTCCCTTTTACATCTATAAATGTAAAATATTGAACGAATATATTTGGAGATACTTTATTCATATATATTTTATTTACTTCATCATATAAAATAAATATTATTGTATCGCCTTTACATAATCCAAGTGATTTTATATCTTCAAGTGTCAAACCGTCTATATCATCAAAATTAATTATAGGACAATCCTTACTTGCTAAATCTTTTATAAATTTTGTACCTTCTGATATTATATCTTCACCTGCTAATTCATTTAGCTTTCTTATTTCATCATCACTATACTGTTTTTTTGGTACAATAATTCCAAATTGATATGTTTTAATATCATATGTATTTTCTTTCATAAACCCTCCTGAAATAATTATTTATACTTTCTTACTAAATAATTTTTTATCTGTTTTTTCTTTTGTTCCATACTTATATCTTTGTAGGAAACATCTGGCTTCTCTTTGCTGCTCTTTAGGCAACTTTTCGTAATTTTTTAAATAATATTCAGTAATCATATCATCTACTGAAGTATCTAAGTCTTTATCAGCATATAAGAATACTAAACTATCTTTTATCCTTAATTGCCAACGTTCATCACCATGTGCATTGAAACCAGACACCTTATCATAAATTACAAATAATACAAATTAGTTATTTACTGCATCAAACCCTTTCAAATCTTTCATTAACAAACCATCAACCTCGTCAAATTCAACAATTATCCCGCCATCATTCATAGCTATAGAAGTTATTGTGCGAATCATCTTATTAATATCACTTTGAGTTAAATTGTTTTCTCTTATTCCCTCTATAATATCTTCCATTCTTCTGTTATACATTTGATTATTACATAGCAACAAACCAAATCTATTTGCTTTTACGTCAAAACTTTCTTCTAACATTATACCCTCTCCCTCTGAATCTTCATTTCTATTTTATGCTATCTGATAATCATCTTCAAGTGAAAATTCTACATTTTCTTCTATCCATTCTTTACGAGGTGGTACATCATCTCCCATAAGAATAGATACACGTTTTTCTGCTAACTGAGCATCTTCTATGTTTACTCTAATTAGAGTTCTAGAACCTGGCTTCATTGTTGTTTCACATAGTTGATCTGCATTCATTTCACCAAGACCTTTGTATCTTTGAATATCACACTTTTTACCTTTAGACATTTCTTTCATTTCTTCTACTGTATAAGCATATTGAACATCTTTACCACTTTGTATTTTAAATAATGGTGGTAATGCTACAAATAATCTTCCGTCTTCTATTAGTGGTTTCATATATCTATAGAAGAATGTAAGTAATAGACATTGAATATGTCCTCCATCTTCATCGGCATCTGACATGATTATTACTTTACTATATTCACAGTCATTTAAATCAAATGTTGATCCATATCCTGC
>CACXJP010000047.1 GCA_902768065.1 uncultured Erysipelotrichaceae bacterium | reverse complement strand
TACGAGTCAATCACAAGTAGATATGATTTATTCGATTGTAATTGATGGCTTACCAAATGGTGTAAGTGTTGCTCTAGATAATGGAGAATTTATACAAGAAGTAAATAATAAAGTAACATTCTCAAATGTTGGAACAATTGCATATAGTGATGAGAATAAAACAAAATCACATACATTAACATTTAAAGCAACAAGTAGTTCAAACATTGTAAATGAAAAAGAAGTCGATATCAACGTTATAGCAAGACAAGCATTACAGTAATAATCAAATAATAAAAACGATTGAAATTCTTAATTGTAGTTTTAATTTTCTTTTTGTGCTTCTTATTTATAGGTTATAAAAGTTCTAATGCAATATATAGAGATGTATATAATACTAAAGTATATATAAGTGTTCTAGATCCAGCAACTTCGTACACAATTGATTTTGATTCAACAGGTGGAGAAAGTGTTCCATCTATTACAAGAACATTAAATGCAGAGATTGGAAAACTACCTATTCCAACAAGAGAAGGATATAATTTTGTTGGATGGTATACAGAAGATGGCAGTACTAAAATTCATGCAAGTACAATTGTTACAGGGGATGTAACTTACTATGCTCACTGGCAAAAAGTTATATGTAAAAAAGCAGCCCCTGGAACTCTACATACAGAAACATGTTCATCTGGTGGAGGATGCTTATTACACAATTATGCTGTTGGAGATACAATTACATATGGAACAATTCCAATAAATACTTATCCGACTGCAGGAGATGCCTATGATTGTGATGTTAATAATGATGGAATATATAGTCCAACAACAGAAAGATTCTATTACATTCGTAAAATAGAAGGTGAACAAAATAAAGGAGCACTAGTTCACTATACTAGCTTTGATGAAACAGGACAAATGGATTCCTCTCAATCAAGAATGAACTATACATATGATGAAGGTAAAGCATATCTACCTGATTCAACTACATGGACTAATCCTTCATTAACAACATTTGATGATAAGGTATCAAGATATATAAATGGTGATGACATACTAACAGCATGTGGAAACCCTATGTATCTAAATGATAAATCTTACACTCATGGATGTATATATATGATGGAAAATAGTAAATATCAATCTAGTAGCCTTGGAAGAGCAGGAATTTGGATAGATAAAGTAAATAATCAACTAATCAGAATTCAATCAGAATTCTCAGTAGTTCAAAACCCAAATAAAACTGATAGTGTTAATACAGTTCGTCCAGTAATTGAACTTCCATTTGATACAATAGATGGATATAAAGAAAGAGAGACTTATTATATTACTTTTGATACTCAAGGAGGTTCTGCAGTCTCTAGAATAATCAAAAATGATGGGGATGAAATTGGAACACTTCCAAAGTCACGTAAAGTTGGTTATAAGTTTGCAGGATGGTATACAGATACAACATATACAACACAAATAACTTCATCAGATATAGTAACTAGAAATATCACTTTATATGCTAAATGGGAGGAAAGCCTAGATAACTTAGAATATGTATTCCATATACCTGGTTCATGTACATTTAATGGTGCTGAAACAGATATAACTAGTGGATCAAATGACTGTATTAGTACAGTAAATTCAACTAGTGGAAATATTGATTATACGGCAACTTCTAATAAATATATTGATACAGGTGTTTCACTATATTCACATTCAAACATTAATAGGGATTATGAAATAGGATTCACAATAGATAATTATGTAATTGCTGATAATGAAAATAGAGCAACACTAATGAACACAAAACAAGAAAAAACAGGCTTTCCAGGTTTAGTATTTAGGAGAAGAGATGATACAAATTATTTTGTATTACAAGCAAGACATACTGAAAGTGCTAATCAAGAATATGTAGTAGATTCAAACGGAGTAACAAATGTTGTTATTTATAGAACTGATGGAAATATCTATTATAGTATAAATGGTGGACCAAAAACATTCTTAACCACACACGAATATAATCCGGAATTTAATCTTACCACTTGGTTTGGAGCAGGACCAAAAAATGAACTTGGAACAGAAACTCAGAGACATTTTATTGGAACACTTTCAAATATGTATATAAAATTAGAACCAGAAGTTATTGTAAAACATACAGTTACATTTGATGCTGATGGTGGAACTGCATCATTTGCATCAAAAGAAGTAAATAGTGGTGGAAAAGTTGGAGAACTTCCAACAGCAGAGAAACCAGGATACTACTTCGCTGGATGGTATACAGCAAATGGAGTAAGAGTTGATGGAACAGAAACAATTCATTCAGATACAACATACTATGCACATTGGAAAGATATTTTCCTAGTAACATTTGAAACATATGGTGGAACATTATCAATCTCACCAAATACTCTAGAAGTAGTAGATGGAAACACAATTTCTGAGTTACCAACAGCAGAGAAGCCAGGATATTATTTTGATGGTTGGTATACAGAGGAACATGGTGGTACAAAATATCAAGGAAATGAAACAATAACAGCAGATGTTACATACCATGCTCGATACAAAGAAATTCACACAATAACATTTGAGACATATGGTGGAACATTATCAATCTCACCAAATACTTTAGATGTTGTGGATGGAGAAACAATTTCTGAGTTACCAACAGCAGAAAAAACTGGTATGCATTTTGATGGATGGTATACTCAAGAAACTGGCGGAACAATGTATCAAGGAAACGAGATAATAACATCAGATGCCACATATCATGCACATTGGAGTGAAAATCCAGCAGAACTTAGAACGGTAACATTTAAAGATGATAATAATACAACGGTTTTAGGTACAGTACAAGTAGAAGATGGTAATTCATTAGGATTGTTGATGATAAATGATCCTACAAAGGAAGATTATATATTTAATGGATGGTTTATTAATGGAAATAGTATGATGCCATTTACATCAGAAACTGAAGTATCAGGTTCAGATATAACAGTAGTAGCAAGTTGGAAAGCACAAATAGGTATTGCGTCAGTTACTACCGACCCAAGTCCACTAATTATTAAACTAGGAGATACTGGTCATATATCTGTAACAGGACCAAATGGAGGATTAGTAGAAGACTATACACTTTTATCAAGCAACACTAATATCTTATCAACTCTTGGTGATGCAGTATATGGAGAAGCTATTGGAAATGTAACCATCACAGTTACAGGTAATATTTCAGGACAAACAAAAGTTATTTCCGCAACAGTAAGTAATACAAGTACAATTACATTTGATCCAGGAAATGGTGAAGAACCAACAACTATAGAAGTTGCAAATGGTTCAACAATTGGAAATGCACTTCCAGAAGATCCAACAAGAGAAGAATATGTATTTGATAGATGGTATTTATGTGATGGTACTACTATGACAACAATACCAATAAATACAAACAAAGTAATTACTCAAAATGAAACATATAGAGCAAGATGGGTTAATAGTAATATTGTTGCAGCTATTGGAACAAGTTACTATTCAACTTTATCTAGTGCTATTAATGCTGCACCTAGTGGTTCTGATACTGAAATAAGAATTATACAAGATATTACAGATATTCCAAATAGAACAACCGTATCAAATAGTAAAATTATTACATTAGTAGGTGGCAATCACACATTATCATGCGGAGCATCAACTAAAAATAATGTTTTATATAATCAAGGAATACTAAAAATAAAAAGTGGTACATTTACATGTGCAAGATCAGGTATGGCACCTTTAGAAAATGATTCAAATGCAACTATGTATATAGAAAATGCTACTGTTAGTAATACTAACGACAGAGGAGCTATTTATAATAAAGGAACAGTTAACATATCTAGTGGAGATTTTTCTTCATCAGCTCCAGAACGTCCAGTAGTTCAAAATGTAATAGCAAATTCAGTAATTAACATATCTGGAGGATTAATTCATCAAACAAATAGTGGATGTAATAGAGGAGCCATTCAGAACTATAGTGGAGGAACTATAAACATCACCGGAGGAACAATTATATCAGATTCTACAAACAATGCAGCAGGAGGTATTCAAAATGTAAATAATGGTACAGTAGTAATTGGTACTGTAAATCATGTTCATGATGTTACATCACCAATCATACGTGGAATGAAATATGGAGTTAATTCACCAGTAGCAATTTCATTCTATGATGGTTTGATAGAAGGAAAAGATGGTGCAACAAATTCAGGAGTAACAATTACTCCAGAAAATGGATCAACTCCAGTTAATAATGAAACAGAAGAAATAGATGGAATCACATATCAAAAATTGTATTACGTAGTAACTCAAACTAAGTATTTGATAAACTTTAATGTAAATGGTGGAGAAGTATCTACAACACAAGCTGAATATGAATTAAATACTCCAATTACAGCAACTGACTTACCAACTCCAACTAAAGGACTTTATACATTTGATGGATGGTATAAAGATGAAAATCTTCAAACACCATTCACTCCATTTACACCTACAGAAGTTGCTACAGTAACTTACTATGCAAAATGGAGTTTTCATTCATCATACACACCAGTTTTATATACGATTACAAGTGATGCAATGACATCTTACTTTGCAAATATAGGCTCATGGATACCGGATACATCTCCAGACCATGAAACATTCATGAATAATATGAATAGTATATTTACGGCAAATCATTGTTCAGCATGTAATTCTATTAATAGTTGCGATGGACCAAGTCTTGGTGTATTTTGTGAACAACCAAAAGATTTTAATACATCATTGAATGAAGATTTAGATGTATATTTATACAATAATAATCAAAAAGGAAGCTTAGTTACATATACAACATCAAATGGTGGTAATATTGCAAATATGATACCAGGAACAACGTATTATTGGGAATCAAAAACAGATAGTACAAAATATGGTGTTATAACTGCAACAGGTGAGAGAAGAACAATAAAGAGTACAATCAGAAATGTTCGTGATTTAGGTGGTATGTCAGTAAGTTATACAGATTTAAATACAAATCAACCTGTAACAGGAACTATAAATTATGGAAGATTATATCGTGGAGCACAAATTACTAGTGGTCAAACAGGTATAAATGAATTAACAAAACTAGGTATTACTAGAGAAATTGACTTAAGACAAACTGGTGATGGAAATACAGGGCAGGCAAAATTAAGTAATTATGATGATGATCAAAATCCTATTTCATCAAAAAGAGATATTGTAATGACTAATTATTTAGTAAATCCAACAGCAACACCATATATAACAACTGAAAATTTAGCTGAATATAGAAAAGTTAAAAATGCTCTAAGAAAAACGATGGAATATGTTGTTAATGGAGATAATATTTATTTCCACTGTACAATTGGTTCTGATAGAACAGGAACACTTGCATACTTCCTAGAAGGATTATTAGGCGTATCAGAAGAGGATCGTTTAAGAGATTATGAAATATCATATTTCTATGGATTAACAAGTCGAACTCGTTTCCATGATTATATAGCTACATCACAAATAAATCCTCGTTTTGAATCTATGTATAAGTCATATCCAACTAATCAGGATATATACAATTACTATACATATGAAAGATATGAACCAACAGGAAATGAGCTTGATGATGATCAATTATTAACAGCATTTAGAAATGCAATGATTAATAAAAATTCATAAAAAAAGGATTGGTTCTTTGTCAAATAGTGTTGGTGAACAATAAATTTGATAAATGAATTGTATATAGAGAGTGATTTTTAATCACTCTTTTATAATGCCTTTAATAAGAAAAATTCTAGCTATAAAATGATCATATTTTCTATAACCAAAAGCAATTCTCTTAAGACATTTAATTAAATTATTTGTTCCTTCAATAATTCCATTATTTATATCATATTTGAAAGAGTTTTCTATATATTTTAAATTATTATTATATAACTTTAAAGCTTGTTTCATTTTATCAGAAATGTTTTCATTTGAATGTAAAATTATTGATTTAAATTTATTAAAATCTTTATCTTTCAATGAATTGATTAACCCTTGATAACATTCATAAGTAGCTTTTAATTCTTTATTGGTATTAATTAAGTATTTTACAATTTCTTTTTGTGATATTTCTTTTTTAAAGTGTTTTGAATATTCTTTTTTATCAGATAGGTCATTCTCATTTTTAACAATTAATTTCCAATAATCTTTTAGTTTATTATAATTAGGATTATATTTATGACATAACTTAACTCTAGTGGTATTTAAAGCATTATATGCTTGAATAACAATATGAAATCTATCAATAGAAATTTTAGCATTTTTAAATAATCTTTTAGCTAGAAATATATATCCCGAATAAAAGTCAGTAGATATATGTTTTACTTTTTCTCTTTCTTTTTTTGGATATCTTCTAAAATATTTATTTAAATCTATCGATTTTCTAGAGTCTTGAATATCAAAAATATTACCGTTCTCATTATCAGTAATAATAAAAGCCATTTTACTTTTTGTATCTTTGGTAGCTTTAAATTCATCCCAATTCATAGATTCAGGAAGTGAAGCATGTCTTAAAACAGTATGAGAAGAAATATCAGTTAATTTTCTATCAATTTTGGAAACAGAAACATCTAACCTTTTAGAAATATCTTTTTCACTTTGTTTCATCATTAATTCAAGATTAATTTGAAGTTCAGTATTATTAGAAATATTTTTATTTCTATCAATTAGACTAGTTTCCGCAATAAAAGTATTATTACAATTTTTACAAAAGAATCTCTGTTTATGAAGAATTAATAAGGAAAAACAATTAGAAATCTTAGGAATTTTTATTTTACAATTTTTTCTATAACCCCATTTTATGATATCGTTATGAGATTCGTTAACACATCCACAACAAGGACAATGATTGGGAATATGAGTTAAAAGTCCCTCAATTATCTTATACTTTTTGTTTTTAATTAATCTTTCTTCAATATTAGGTAAAATAAGAATATTTTTATCTTCAATATTTAGTAAATTTAATATATAATTATTCATAGACATAGGTTTATTCCTTTCAATGTTTTATTACCAATTACATTGTATCAAACCTATGTCTTTTTTATAAATAAAAATAGTGTAGTGAATTTACACTCACCAACACTATTTATAATACAACCAAAGGATTGCTATAAAACAATCCTTTTTTTTATTAATCATTATAGGGAACAAAAACGTTATCCTTACCAAATTCATCATTAATAATAAGATTATCATTATCAAATCTAAATGGATAACTCTTAGTCTTTTTCTCTCCTTTAAATAAAATATTTATTTTTACATCATCTATCTCATAAGTACAATCTAATCTAGCATTTGGCATTATATAAGAACATGTTTTATCCTTATTAAATATATAATAATAATTATCTCCAGAATTTAAGGCTCTCCATCTTCCAACAAGTCTATTCCTCTTAGGTATAAACAAAACAAAAACAACTATAGCTAATAATAAAAAAATACCTATTCCTACAATATACTTCTTCATTTTATCACCTAAAATAATTATATATCTAATAGTAAGAAAAGACAAATTTAATAAGGTAATACAACCACTCAAAATTGACAAAATCCCATTTTTTTGGTATAATCTAGCCACTAATGGGGGCTGTCGTATATGAGTTTTTTTAAGGATATATCAAACACTTTAGCAAGAAAGTATCCTGATAGAAAGGTATTTGTAATAAGTGACCAACATTTTGATCATAAGAATATAATTAATCATACAAGAGCAGATTTATTTGGATCTAAAGAAGATTCATTAAATGAAATGAATAAACATATTATTTCAAAGCATAATGAGGTAGTTGGAGAAGATGATATTGTAATAATTTTAGGAGACTTTTCATTTAAAACAGGAATAGAGAGATTAAAAGAATTAACTACAAGACTAAATGGTCATAAATTTCTAGTTATGGGTAATCATGATACTATTGATAAACCAGATTTATATTTAAGAGCAGGATTTGAAGATATCTTTCTATCACCAGTTAAGTTTAATGGAGATTACTACTCTCACTATCCTTTAAATGCATCAATAGATAGTGGTGAAAGACCAGATACAGTATTATATAAATTTTTATGCGAAGAATTTAAAAATGCTGATTCAGGAATAAACTTCCATGGGCACCAACATACTTTAGTTAATAACGGAGAAAGAGAAAAAAATGTTTCATGTGAACAAGTTGATTATAGACCTATATTGGTTGGAAGAACTAAATCATATTTAGGCTTAACCGAAAATAATCTTCCATACTTAGGAGAAGAATTCTTTGAAATATTACATAAAATTATGTCTAAATATAATCATTTTCAAGAAAATGGAATGGTTACGGATTATTTATATACTATTCTTCTAGAAATATTATCTCAATATGAAGATAAGATAGTAACTTTTGGATCAGTAATGTTAAATAAAAAATATAATACTAATTTTAATCCATCAGATTTAGACGTCACTAGATTATTTGATAAAACAAAATCAATTAGAGCCAATAGAAATTCATTTAAAGAATTTGGAAATGAAGTATATGAAAAAATGACTCAAATAGAAGGAATTAATCCTGATTTTTATAAAAAAATAGACTTCATATGTATTTTGTCATTTATATATGCTACTAAGAATAGTAGATTTAAAGGGTATTTAGATATGAATATATTTTTAGATGAATTTTACAAATCGGAAGATTTTATAAAAGAAAGTGGTAAATCCTTATTAGAAGAATGTACTAATAAATTAGGAATAGATAATCCAAAGACAATTAGATATCCAAAGTTTAATGTTCAAACAACCAATGCTTTTGCTGACTTAGTAAACAGCTTTTTACAATACATTTATTCAATAGATAACGAAAAGAAAATACTTGCATTAAAAAAGATGCATAAGATTATGGAAAAAACAGATATTTCATCTCAAATAGATATTGATAAATTACAGAATATGGTAATTAGATATTTATTAAGAAATATATATTTTTATGAAAGTTGTAGAAGAAAAAAAGATTCTGATATAGTTCTATTAAAAAGAGATATTGAAGTACCAGAATTTGTAGGTGCAAATAGCTCTATGAAAGATGCTTTAAAAATAATAATAAATAATAAAGATTACTATAATATACTTAATTCAATAAATAATTCTTCAAATAGAAAACAAGAAATAACAAAGATATTAAGCTATTATAAGTAGATTATAAAAGTAAAAAAGTGTAAAAAAATAAGTAAAAAAGAATGTTTGAAATAAAAAAAACAGATGATGTTGATATAATTATCATAGGTGATACTATGAAAGAAGGTAAAAAGTGCTCAAACTGTGGAGCACCTATTACAACAGAAATATGTCCATATTGTCATAATGCTACAGGACTTGATACTGCAAAAGCAAATATGGAATATCCAGTAATAGAATGCAAAGAAGCTAATATACATTTTTGGAATACAGCCTTTCCTATGATATTCGCAGTTAGCTTTGGATTCTTCGGGTTTATAATTCCGATAGTTGCTCTTTTAGAAAAAGAAGAAAACATATTACCAATATTCTTATTTTGTAGTATATTTGGGATTATAGGTTTAGTTGCCTTTATAATAAGTTTTAGATCAGTTATTAGGTATCTAAAAGTAAAAACAAATGGAAAAGAAATAGAAGCAACTGTATATGGGTATATGAATGATAATGTATATATAAATAATATGCCCGCTCAAATAGTAAAATTATTAGTAACAACAAATGATGGGCCAAGATTTATATTATATCAATTAGGTGATGTTAAACGTCCATATGAAATAAATAGCAAGATAAAGCTATTAGTATATAAAGATATATTTATGACAAAAAAGGATACTAAATACCATTTTGAATAAAAAATAAACTATAAAGTTTATTTTTTTTATATTATCTTATTTTCTTTACTTTATCAGATATCTCTTTTAATTCCCTTTTAGATAAATTTTCTAAATTCTCCAATTTTTCAAGAAATACTGATACTGTTTCTTCTTTTCTATTATTTAAATATTCCATATAATAACTAACTACAACACCTGTCATCATTGCAAATACAAATATTCCACATAAAGAAACTAATATAGTAATACATCTACCTAATGTAGTAGTAGCATATATATCACCAAATCCAATTGTAGTAGAAGCAACAAAACAATACCAGATTCCATCTCCTATAGTCTTAATACCAGGTTCTATATGTTTTAATAATATGGATGCAACTAAACATAAAGATATAAATCCCAAAAAAGTCTTTAAAGCCCCAGTTTTTCTTAAAACAAACCATACTCTTTTAAATGCTTTCATAATAACACTTCCTTCACTTAGATTTTATCAATAATTTATTTATATTTCAATTAACTATTGTTATAATAAAAGCATAAATGAGGTGTCATATGAAAAAATTAAAAAATAGAATTCTATTTATTATATATACTATGATAATAGGAGCAATCGCAGGATTAATAATATGGACATTCCTAAAAGCAATGAGTATAGGAATAGAGTTCTTCTGGATATATCTACCAAAAAAGATAAATTTTAAATATTATACAATTATAATATGTTTAATAGGCGGAATAATAATTGGATTATGGAAATGGAAATTTGGAGAATCTCCAGAAGAGTTAGAAGTTGTAATAAAAAAGGTTAAAAAAGATAATAGATATCAATATAATACTATATTCTCATCAATAGGATCAGCTTTATTTCCATTATTGATAGGAGCAAGTGTTGGCCCTGAAGCAGGTCTAACAGGTATAATCGCAGGTCTATGTACTTGGGTAGGAGATAAACTAAAACATCTATTTAAAGAAGTACAAGACTTAACAGCTATCGGAGTAACTGCAACACTAGGTACAATATTCAAATCACCTATGTTTGGTTTTATAGAACCATTAGAAGGTGAGGAGGAGACTCATCTACCAAAGACTTCAAAAATAGTATTATACTTCACAGCAATATTAAGTTCATTTGGAGTATTTATGTTACTAAATAAATTAGTAGGTGGAGAAATGGGTATGCCATCAGTAGGTGTCGCATCATTTAAGCATTTAAACTATTTATATGTAGTTCTACTAACATTAATTGGAATAATACTAGGTTATATATACTTTATAAGTCATAAAATAGTAAAAATAGCCTTTAAACCTAAAACTAATATTATAATAAAATGTACTATAGGAGGATTAATATTAGGTATTGTAGGAACAATCCTACCTCTAACTATGTTCTC
Organism: uncultured Erysipelotrichaceae bacterium; assembly: GCA_902768065.1. Next base: position 2,048 of record CACXJP010000047.1, on the reverse strand, counting down.
AGGAGAAGAACAAATAATAACAATTATAGAAACAGGAAGAAATATAGGAATAATTATATTAATAGTAACAAGTATAATAAAAATATTCTTAACAAATATTTGTATAGAATCAGGTCTAAAAGGAGGACACTTCTTCCCAATGATCTTTTCAGGAATAGCCTTTGGGTATGCAATGAGTATTTTATTAAATATGGATCCAGTAATATCAATGGCAGTAGTAACATCATCATTTCTAGCAAACATTATGAAAAAACCACTCGCAGTAGTACTATTATTAATGATAGTATTCCCATCTAACTTAATACCTATAATGTTAGCAGCATCAATAATTGCTTGTTTATTTAAAATTCCAAAAATACTAGAAAACAAATAGAATAAATATATGATATAATATATATAGTGAGATAATCTTTTGGAGGGTTAACAATGGATAATGAATTAAGAAATAATAACACAGTATCCCCTGAAAAATGGGATAATATGAGTAACGATGAAAAAATTACTTTTATTCAATTAAAAATGAATGAAGCAAAAGATCTAAATGATGAAGATCAATATGCTTATTGGAATGCTAACTTACAAAAACTACAAGAGAAAAAAGATAATCATTACCAACAATTAATGAATGCAATAAATAAAAGAAGAACAAATAATAATATTTCAGAAGAAGAAAAACAACAAATTCTTGGAGAAATATATTTCTGTATAGATAACTTAGTAAAAGAAGCAAATACAGATGAAGAAGTAATAAATCTAGTTTCAAAAGTTATAGATGATTTAAATAGAGATGATTTTGAAAAAAATATTCAACAACATATTATTACAGATTTGCAAGAAAAACTAGCTAAAAAGAAAGAACTATCCACTCAAACAACAAATGATAATAAGGAACCAGATACTAAAAAATCAGAATTACAAAATAGTTTAGATGACTTACGAGGAAAGCTAAATAAACTACAAGAAGAATACCATGAAATGTTTTCAGATGGTGTAATAGATGAAAATGAGTTAGAAGTACTAATAAGAAAGATAAATGAGTTATCAGCAGATGCAGATGGATTATTAATGTTCATAGCAACACAGACAGAAAGACAAATACTAAATTCAATAATTGATAATATTCAAGAAGAAAAAATGAAAATGAAAAAAACACTAAACAACATGAAAGATGTCGCAAGAACATCAATGTAATATTGATGTTTTTTTTGTGACATTTATCTAATAAAATCATAAACTACACTAGAGGTGAAATCATGAATAATAAAACTCTAGTAGTAATTGATGCCGGTCATGGAGGAATAGATAGTGGTGCAGTAGGAAATGGCTTAGAAGAAAAAGACCTTAACTTGAAAGCTGCAAAACATATTTATGAAAGACTACAAGAATTAAATATCTTCCTAAAGATAAAAGAATAGAAAGAATCAAAACGCTTACAAATAATAATCCAAATACTCTTTTAATATCTAATCATATAAATGCAGGAGGTGGCGAAGGTCAAAGTGTAACAAATATTAAGTATAACAATTAAAGCCTAAATATAATAAGAAATGGAGAAATGTTATGAATATTAGTTACACTAAACAAGGTGATTATTTATTACCTAATTTAATATTAAAAGAAAAAGTTCAATTTAATATAGGAAAATTTGGATTATTAAGACTACAATATATTAAGAAATATAAACTTAGATTATATTTTGATTTGCTTGTTAATGATACTTTAAATGAATATCTACATAATATAGATACTACTATTATGGAGAAGGTGCAGAGTTTAATTAAAGAACTTGCTGAAAAGGATAATATAAATGAAGAATTAAAACAAAATAATCAAATGCTTTGGGTAAGTAAAATGGATAGTATAAAAAATATAGCAGAAGAAATAATTTTAAAGGAGTATATCTATGTGTGATATTAGTGATGAAGAATTTGATAGAATATACCTACCAGTATTTAAATTGTGTCATATTTATGTTAAGCTGCTTTCTAATTCTAAATTTGATACAAAAGATTTTATTAATTTTTTGTTTAAATATCATCCATATATAT
>CACXJP010000046.1 GCA_902768065.1 uncultured Erysipelotrichaceae bacterium | reverse complement strand
TTAGAAGAATCTCCAATAAAAAAATAAAAAAGAAAGCCAATTATAAAAAAGAATACAGAAAATAATATCAAAAAGAATAATAGTTTATTTTTTCTTAGATTAATCATTAAATTCACCTGATATATTATATTCAGTATATTTAAAATTAGAAGATAATTAATTTTACAAAAAACATCATTTGTTTTATAATTAATATGAGGTGATTCTAAGTGAATGATAAAGTAATAAAAATAGTAGCAGTAGTAATGCTCTTAGCTATGTTAATAGGATTTTTTAGTGTTTTGATTTATCTATAAAAAAAATATAATAACAAATATTATATTTTTTTTTCGATATAACCTTCTATTTCAGGTACAATATCATTCATTGTAGCTATATTAACATTGTATTTATTAACAATATCATTTAATCTCTTTATATTTTTAGATAAATATAACATTAGAATACCTGCAGTTCTATTCGCAGTATAAGTATCTAATCTTTTTCTATCTTCATTAGAAATACCATATTTGTGACAAATATCATTGATTGGCCCATAACCATATAGATAATTAGTAAGGCATTTAGAAATTACTTCTACATCCTTATTTTTATCTTTAATTTGTATTTTAGCCCAAATCTTCATCATCATCACCTCTATGGCTTAATATAATAACATATTTAGATATAAAAAACAATTATATATGTAATAAAAAAATAGAATAACATTGTTATTCTATTATATTTTTAAATATTCATTATTCTTCTTCTCATCACCAAGAGTAGTTTCTTCGTAATGACCAGGATAAAGTTTTATAGAATCATCATAATTTAAAATTTTCTTAATGCTTTCCTTCATCTCTAGTTCACTACCTCCAGGCAAATCACATCTTCCAATACTATCTCTAAATATAAAGTCACCAATAAACATAACATTTTCTTCCTCAAAATAGAAAGTAACAGAATCTTTGGAATGTCCAGGAGTATGAATACATTTAAAAGTAAAGTCACCAATTGAATATTCTTTTTCTTCTAAATTACTTCTTTTAAAAATTTTTATGCTTCTTTTTGTTAGAAAGTTTCTCAAAGCACCAATATGATCAGCATGAGAATGAGTAATTAATACCCCCAAAACTTTATTATCACCTATTTGATCTTTGATTTTATTATAATCATCTCCAGGATCTACAACTAAACAGGTATTATTCTTAATAAGTAAATAACAATTTTCATCTAAAAAACCTGTTACTATACATTTTATATCCATATAATTACCTCCATTAATTATACTTATCATTATAGACTTTACTAATTAAAACATAATTATAGTTAACATCTAATCTAAATGTATAAATATATTCCCCACTCTTAAGAAATGAAGGAAGTTCCATACTCTCATTAGAACGATATTTAACATTTTCTGTAAGAACAATAGTATTTCTATATGTTACAGCTTTAGATAGCTGTTTTTCAACTTTAAAAGATGTCGCTGTCTGTTGATTGCATGTACCTTCAACATATTCCCCTCTATCGGCAATATACTGATATCCACCAATACAAGAATTAACTAACTTAATATTTTGAAATTCAAATAAAGTATCCTCTCCAAATAGTTTTTTAAATTCCAATTCTAATGTAGAAGCTTTAAAAGCTTTAGGTTTACTTGTAGAAGATTCTGCACAAGTATAAGGTTCCATCTTAGATGGATCAAACAAATTACAATTGCTATCATATTTTTCATATTCAGGAATTTGACGATAAGCCAAATATAACTTCATCGTATCATCCCACTCAGGTTGAGCAACATCCTCCCTGATAGAAGTATGAACTTTAGTATATAAATCCTGTACTAAAGTAGAATTTAAATCCAACTCTTTTTCTTCTTTATATGAAGTAACAGGAGTACAATTATATTTCATAGTTTCAATTTTATTATGATAATCCTTTGTAGTGAATAAAAGATAACTACCTAAACCAAGGATAATCAATAATAAGAACGGTGCAATCTTTGATTTTTTCTTAATAACTACAGGTTCATCATCACCATCATAATCATTCATATCATCAGGTGAAGTACTTGCTGTAGCATCTTGATTTAAAGGTTGTTCTGCACTATTTAAATTAGAAGTAGATGCTTGATATGAACTATCTTTATTATCATCTACTAAAGCAGCCTGAACAGTTGGAACAGGATTAGGTTCTGGGGCAACAGGAACTGGAGTTGGTGCTGCAGCAGGAACCTGGACAGGATTTTGTGGAACTTGAACACTTGGCTGAATTACTTGAGCAGGCTGAGCTGGTTGAACAGTAGGCGTACTCGCAACAACACTAGGCTGAACAACTTGAGGTTGCTGAGCAGGTTGTGGTGCTGGACTACTAGAAGTTTGTTCACCAGTAATTGGTGTCAAAACAGATTCAGCATTTAAATTTTGATTTTCCCCATTATTATTCATTTCTTTTCACCTATCCTACTATATTAAATTTTAATATATTTTCAAGTTTTTTTCAAGACTTAAATAAAATAGATAAGCAAAATTTACTTATCTATTTTATATAAAACACTATTTTTAAATTTAATAATTCTTCTTTCACTTACACCAAGTTCTTTTTTTATAAAATTAATAACAGAACCCTTCTCTTTAATCATATAGTCAATAATATAATCAATATATTCTTCTTTTACTAGAAAAATATCCCTCATTTGAAGAGCATACTCTTTATTCCTACTCTTTTCTAAATAATAATTATACTTATCATTAGCAATTGATTCTAGATAATTATTCGAATATAAATAATCCTTTTTAATAATATCAATATCAACATCAAGCAAAGATAATAATAATAAAGAAATTAAACCAGTCCTATCTTTACCAAAAGTACAATGAAACAAGATACAATTATTCTTTGGATTCATAAGTATTTTAAGAATCTTTTTTAATTGCTTTTTAGCAGTTTTTGTCCTAATCATATCTAAATAAACTTCATATATATTAGGAACTTTACTAACTTTTTGTTTATTTGAACTACTAGAAATAGATTTTCTCTTTCTACTTTCAAATAATGGAATATTATAATATTTAATATTATCAATATTACATGGATTAAGTAATACTTCATCTTTATTTCTAAGATCAATTATAGTTTTTAGATGATAATTATCTTTAAGAAACTCAATATCTTCCCTATCAAATACATTAATATTATTTGATCTAAGAAAAGAATTATTTAATATTGTATAATTATCTTTATTTATAATATAAGAAAAATCTCTTATATTTTGTTTTTCTTTTAATTTAATATTTTTAATCTTCATCATATCATCTTCTCTCATATATAAGGACCGAAATAAAAGAAAGTAAACCAATTATACTAATAATTATTCCTAAATTATATCCTCGAGGAATATAACTTATTTCGATTATATGTTCTCCTTCTTTTATAGGAAAACCAACAAAGGATCCATTTGTTAAGTCATATTCTACCATCTTATTATCTAATTTTACAAGTAAACCTTTATCATAAGGAATAGAAATAGTAAAATAAGAGTCTTTTAAAACACTAATATTCCCAGTAATAACTTCATTATTAGATTTATTCTTATCAATAATCATAGGATAAATATTATCATTAGAAGAAATAATATCATCATAATCAATTGTATACAGTTTAATATTATGAATATTATAAGTACCTTTTTCAAATATAATATCTAAAAGTTCAGGATTTTCACTTATAGTATAAGTAAATACTCTATTATCATTATAATATTTCCAATTTTTACAAGTAAGAACATTCATAATTGAATTAATCTGAATACTTAAATCATTATACATACACTTATCTTTATCATCTAATTCAAATTGTATAATTAGAAGCTTATTGTCAAACTCTTCATCTGTTTTTAGTTTTAAAGAACCATCTGATTTAGATTTAATTTTATAACCATCACTACTCTTTTCATAAGTAAGGTTTTTCTTCTCAATAACTTGATAATTAAGATAAATTTCTTTAGCCTTCTTTATATCAACATTAGTTTTATTATCACTAACAACAACCCCTAAAGAGTTTAAAATAGTATCAGGATATTTTAATTTATTAAAATCATTCTTATTAATGTAATTATTAGTAGCATAACCCATTGGTAAAACATAATCATTTTCATATATATTAACATCTTTATAACTATCAATTTTATGATAAATATTATTATAATTATTCTTCGTAAATATATATTTTTCTCCCATATACATTTCAAACAAAAGATTATTAGAAGAAGAATACATCATAGAATTTCTATATTGCAAAGGATTATCAAAAGAATACTTATAAGCATCATTATAAATTTTATTATTGGATGATAAATAACTAGTTGTCTTATATTCATTAATATTAGTAATTCTATTTATATAATCTTTGGCAATTAAATCATTCTTTATTCTATAAATATCATTATTATCAATAATATTATTTATTTTATTTCTATATATTTCTTCTTCCTTAAAATCAATAGAATTCTTAGGAATTAATTTATCATTATTATTAGCAATTAAACACATAGTAAAAGATGAAATAATTAAATAGATCATAACTATATATTTAAATTTTGTCTTATAAATGACTTTCTCAAATACCTCTGCCACTAAAATAATAACAAGAGGAATAAAAGGAATTAAAGATTTTCCATCAGCATATAAAAAACCATTTAAAATGAAAGATGGAAAAGAAATAAAACTACATATTAAAAGTATTATAGATAAAAATCTATTAGCTCTATCACCTTTAAATAGAACATATATCATAGAAAACAAACTAAATAAAGTTAAACCCATAGTATAAGATTGATAAAACAAATTATTTTTTATAGAAAATAATTCTTTAAAAATATTAAATCCAGGTCCTGCTCCCCTACCATTTAATAAAGCAAAAGAAGTGGGTATAAGAAGAAAAGCAGCAGTAAGGATTGCAGGAATATATCTCAATATTAAACCAACAATATACTTAGTAAAATTATTATATTTAATTTTTTTATGTATTTTTAAATACCTATATATACCATAAATAAATAAAACAACTAAACCAGCAACACTATAAAAATAACTAGTTAAAATCATTAAAAATATTGAAATAATTAATAATAAACTTTTCTTATTTTTAATATAAATATCAGTACCAAAAAAACCAAGTATCAAAAAAGGAAAATAATCTATAAACATAATATGCCTATGACTATGAAAGATAAGAGGTCCAGAACATAAAAACATAAATGAACATATAAAAGAAGTTAAATAAGAGTAATTATTCTTTCTAAAATAAAAATATAGTAATGATGTAGATAAAACTACAATACACCCCATTGCAAAAATAATATAATTTAGCATTTTTATTTTAGGAAATAAAAAAGATACTAAAATAATAGGATTATATAAACCATAATAAGCTAAATTATATATATTAGTACCTGCTGCTAAGTTAAAAGAAAATTTGGGAAACAAATTATGAGTATTTATAAATATTTCTCTTAAATATTCAGGTAATAAATAATGTTGAACATCAAAGTCCTTTGAAGATGCAAATATATAAGTACCATTTTTAGTTAAATATATATAAATAATAAGATATGTAATAATAAAACAACCAATTATAATAATATCTTTATATCTGTTTTTTATAAAATTCTTTAATTTACTCATATTATTACCCCTCTATAAATTTCTTTTTCTTTTTATTAAATAAAACTAGCAGTAAACTTATAATATAGTTTAATGAAACAATTATAGGTATAACAAAAACCATAGTCCATATTCCATTTTGAACAAACCAATACCAGTCATATTTAGGAGAAACCATTCCATTATTAATGTGTAAGATAACATTTGTAGCATAAAAAATTGAATACAAGCCCATAGGTATTAAACCATAAAAAGCATATTTATATAAAACATCATCAAACTGAATAAACAAAACAAAATCAACTATATTTAATATTGGAATAATTAAATGAAAAAATAAATTACTATTTAATAATAAAGAATAAATTCCACCTTGTGCTATATGTCCTAAGTATAAGAATACAACAGCAAACGTAAGAGTAACACCAGAAGTAGCCATAAGTTTCAATAAATACAAAGATTTAGAAATATTTTTACTTTTTCCTTTTAAAATACCAATATTAATAAATATAAATAATAAAGATATAATACCAGCAAAAACATTTGAATCAACTGTAAAATATTTAAAAGCTCCTAGTTTAGTACTTTCTAAAACAGGCTCAACACCATGCATAAATTTAAAACCAGTAAACATAAAAATAGTAGATAAAACAGTTAATAATACAATAATAATATTTAAAACTAAAGATACCTTATATCGATTAATTTTCTTCATAATAACCACCACAAATATTATAACACTTTTTTAATATCTTCTAAAGTAATAGGACCATTTCGAATAATCTTAATATCATCATTAGAACAATCTATAATAGTACTTGGAATAGAATAAAAGATACTACCTTTTAATATTCCGCCAATGTTAGGAATTTGACAAATAACCTCATCAATATTTTTACAAGGACTTGCCCCACTCTTATTAGCACTAGTCATAAATAAAGGACAATCAATCAACTTAATTAGTTTATATAAGACATCAGAAGTAGCAAGTCTAATCGCAATGGTGTCTTGTTTTAAATCAATATAATTATGAGGATTATCTTTTATCTTCAGTATTATAGTAAGAGGTCCCGGCATAAATTCCTTTATAATTTTTTCAGCATTATCATTTATTAAAGCAAGATCTCTTATTTGTTCAATATCTGAACACATAACAGGAAATAATTTATTAATAGGTCTATCTTTGATATCTACAAGATTATTATATGCTTCAAGAGAATTAGTCTTAGAGCACAATCCAAAAACAGTATCAGTAGGAACACATATAACTTCATTATTATCCAATATAGAAGCTAAATCATTAATTTCATTTTCATCATAAATAACTTTTTTCATATATAACATCTACTTATTCTTTTCAGTAATTTTAATTATATCATCATGTACTAAACCATTACTAATAATTGCTCCATTTATACTTTCATCATATCTTTGATCATCACCATAAAAATCTGTTACTTTTCCTCCAGCTTCTTCAACAATAACCTTAGCAGCTGCAATATCGCAATTTTTATGTTTTCTTCCTGGATATACTGCAGCAGTAAAATCACCATTAGCAACACACATGCAAGCTCTAATAACACTTCCAATAGCAACAGTATAAGTCCTTTTATTTAAGTCAAATAAAACATTACAAATATTATATTTAGCAGCAGGCCATATATCTATATTAAGAACACTTTTTTTATCATCTAACAAAACATCATTTACATGTATTCTTTCCCCATTTTTAAAAGCACCTTTTCCTTTTATAGCGGTATATAAACTATCAGTAAAAGGATCATAAACAACTCCAACTGTAGAAACACCATCAATAACTAAAGCAAGAGAAAAAACTGCAACAGGAATATGTCTAGCATACATTGCCGTCCCATCAACAGGGTCACATACCCAAACATACTTGCTCTTAACTTCATTTTGTTCCTCTTCACCATCAACAGAGTGATTAGGATATTTTTTTCTAACTTGTTCAATCAAATAATGATTTATTTCCGTATCAGCCTTTGTTACAATAGTTTGATCATATTTGTAGTTAGATCCGTTATCCCCTACAAAATATTTTTTCATAATTTTTCCAGCATAAGAAGCAATGTCCTTAGCAAAAACTAAATATTCATCCATAAAATCACCATAATTCCTAACGTTTAAAACCATTATTATTTATATACTTATTTAAATCAAAATTATTTCTAACAGCAATTCTAATAAGTTCTTCATAGCTAGCACTTTCTACTTGCGTTAAATCTATCATCGCAACCGGTGAAACATTAAACATAGCCGCAGTAAAGTGATCCACTAAATCCTGTCTAAGACTCTCAAAATCAAATTCATCTTCATCAATATACATAATACCATCCATTCTATTATTTATCAGTATCCATAAGAATTAACTTATACTAAAAACAGGTTATTCTTACCTGCTCATCGTTTTATTTAAATACTTTAAGTAATATTCAATCATTATAATACATATAGTAATCATCCTCTATATTGTATCACCTATACAATACTCTGTCTAGGTCATTGAACTTAAACAAAAAATATATTTATCAGTTTTTATTTTTGATGATATTCCTGATTTAATAAAACATAATCTGAACTATTTTCAAATATCTCTCCATTATTAAATTCATAATAGGGTCTTGTACCTATAAAATTAATCACCCCATCAATTCTATTCTTTAGTTTTTCCTTTGATCATTTTATAATGAAATTCAGTTTCACCATTGGATGCAAAACCTAATCTATCATATAATTTCCCAACTGGATTTTGTTTAAAATATTGAATTTCTATATTTTTATCTTTATTTTCTTCCAAAATATCTTTTAAAATTTTACTTCCTATACCTTTACCTTGGTATTCAGGAATAATACAAATATTTCCAACTTCATAGTTACCATTTTCTAATATTTCTCCATTATAAAAACCAATCTTTTTATCTCCATACATAATTATATAAGCATTATCCTTTACAGTTGATATAAACTTTTCAAAATAATTTTTTTGATTTTCTTCCTCCCATGAACCCCAGCATTCTTCAACATATTTTTTATATGCACTTTTCTTTACTTCATACACAAAATCATAATCATCATCTGTATATGGAACTAACTCAACATTTTCGTTCATTTTATCACTCCTTACTTTATATAATTTCATTTTCTATCAAATTGATTATTAATTGGTTCTTCATAAAATAGATAATATAAATCTTATCTATAATACCATATTTCACACTTATCATTTTCAAAAAACATTTCAATTTCGTATTTTAATGGACCACCTTCATATATTTTTTTATATATTAAGGGAAGTTTATTCGTATCCCCTATTACAATAGACCAACCATCATTAGGTAATTCTACATCACAATTCGCATTATCTATAACACCATTTTTTAAACCTATAACATATTCAATTGAATCTTCTGTCCAATTATATCCCAACCCTCTAATGTTTTCCATTCCATATAATTGAGACATTTCATCCCAAAAGGCAACTATTGTTTTATACTGTTCATTGTCTTTTGTAGAAAATACTTTACTTATACCATTAAAAACCATAGTTTATCTCCTCTCTGATATACAGGCACTACCTAAGTACCCTGTAATGGTGCAAAGAATATATGCTCTAGGTCTATACTAGAGCAATAGAATATGTTCTTATTATCCAAGTTCTAGACCACTTCTAGATCGAAGAACATATCACATTTTTTGATATTATTAAATATAACTTACTAAAGTTTTACATTTAAATTTTATCATATATATAATTAATTATCTATAATGCAATTTTTTAATAACTTCATTTATTATTTTTTTCATTTTCTATATTATTGATTACAAAACATTTTTAATATACTATCTCATTCCAACAAATGTATCCATTATTTTAATACTTACTTCATTAGCTACTTTTGATTTTAGTATTATTGCGAACATATATACACCCCTTATTACTTTTATCGTAATAACATCAACAAATTATAACATAAGAAAAAGGAGTATAACTCCTTTTATTTATGATATTGCTTATTTGAATGAGTTTGTTGTTCATACTCATCCATAGTGTAGTCTTTATATTCCACTTTTCCATCATTTTCATTATAATAATAATATCTAAACATTGATGAACCATCAGTATTAACTCTTTCAATATATGGCCAAACAGAAATACCAATAGTTGATGGAACAGATACACAAGTAGTAGTACCATCTTCTTTTTGAATAATTAAATCTATAATAGAATTAATCTTATTAGCATAAACTCCAGCTGCTAGATAATCTGATTCTACATATCTTTCTTCAGAAACTGTACCACTAGAATATCCATTAAAACCATAAAATGAGCCTTGCATAAAAGTTTGATTTTGTCCTTCTACACAATTAACAGTACTATAAGTATTATCATCAGATATAGGAAAACCTAACATTTGAGAATTATGAATTCTATCATCCATAGTATCTTGAGTAATACCGTCAACTGATGGATAAACACTTCTAATAGTAGTATCAATATGGACATTATCAATAAATACTTTCATTTTATCATCTAATCCATCAGTATGTACACCTATATACATTTCCTTATCTGATGTAACTGTCCATTTAGCATTTTCTTCTAAAGCACAACGATAATCTACTACTAAATCAAAGTTTTCACCAGGTACATCTAATCTTTGTTGAATACCATTAGCAACAAGTTCCTCATCCATAGTATCAATAACATCATATTTGACATTTGCATTTGTTGAAACTTCTCTACTACAACCAGGTAAACTGCATAATATAGCACCAGTTGCTAATACTAAAGTCCCTTTTTTCATTATATTTCGAATAGCATCTCTATTCACAAAATCTAATTTCAAAATAATATCCCCCATTTCGGTATACTATTATACCACAAAACTCAAAAAAATCAATGCAATGACTAACATTGATTTTAACACCTTTAATCATTTTTAACATATTATATTATTAAAAAACCACTTTCATTGGATAAAATTTCAATCCATTAATGCATTGTTCTTTATTTTTCTGATATTCATTTTAGTTTTTCCTTTCTAAACCTGCGATGGATTTGCAATGAGTGGTATCCGTGTCAGTACTAAGTCATTAAATGGCTAGTCTTTTACTATCATATAATAAATATAGTCTTTCATCTATTTTCTCTTTCAAATTGTTTATAAATTCTTTTTTCTATTACAATAAAGAACATATTATTATGAATACAACTCACTTTCAACATCATTTATAGATTTAAATACTTTGGCATTTAATCCCACGGATTTTGCATTATTAACAATTTTTTCTTTATCATCAAAAAATATTGTTTCTTTTAAGTCTAAATCATATTTATCAATTATCAATTTAAAAATATCTGCTTCTTGCTTTCTAAGACCAACATCATATGAAAATATTGCTCCATCAAAATACTTGTTTATATTAATGATGGAATTTAAATAATCATATGTTTCTTTAGTTAAATTAGATAATATATATAAGTGATAACCTCTATTTTTTAAATTACATATATATTCATAATTTTCTTTTATTAATGGAGTATATATTTTTTGATTTGCAGGGTCTAATATTTCCCTAATATATTTATAGTCTTTATCATATTGAAACTGCTTAAGATATTCTGTCATGTTAATATTGCCTAGTATACATTCTTTAAAATTACCACTATATATTTTCTTATAAATGTCACTCATATCTTTTCCATATATTTTAGAAATGTTTTCTAAACTATCATCTAATATTACTCCACCTATATCAAAAATAATATTTTTAATCATTTTTTATCACCTCTCTAATATATAGACGCTCTCGCAATGCCCTGTTATAGTGCGAAGAACATATGCTCTAGGCCTGTATTAGGTCAATAGAACATATTCTCAAATCCCTAGAACTATACTAGTTCTAGGGTGAAGAACATATCATATTAAATCGCTAATATTCTTCAATATTTCATCCTTTGCTTTGTCATAATAGATAACATGCTCAATAGTTTCTTTTACCTCGTTTATTCCTATTTTTTGTTCCTCTTTAGTGTTACAATCAATCATTAAAGATCTTCTAATATTAAATTCTAACCATTCAAGTCTTCTATTATTTGCATAATAAATACCTTCCCAATCAATATTTTTATCTAGACTAGAATTATCAAAATAAGATTCAAAGAATACTTTAAATAAATCAAAATTAATATTACACTTTTCATATCCTGACCAACATAATGCTAATTCATATAATTCCAAGTATGGATTATAATATCCTAAACATTCCAAATCTATTAATTTATAATCATTATCTAACCACATTACATTTTTAGGATCCATATCATTATGACATAAAGAATAAAAATTAGGTAAATTTTTGATTGAATTGTTACCTTTTTTTAAACTGTCATTTAATATATCCAATTTATCATATATTAACTCATAAATTGAAGATTCTTTTTCTTTAGCCAAATTTATATAGTATTTAAAATCTATATTCTTTTCATTTTCACTGTAATCGCTTTTTCCAAGATCAATATTATGAATTTCAGCTAATGTTTTTCCCATTTGTCTGCAATGATATTCAGTTATTTCTTCATTTTTTAAAGATTTTCCATCATACCATTCATATACATAAAAATATTGTCCATCAATTTCTTGCATCTTTTTATTATTAAATTCTAGAGAATAAACTGCTTTAATATTGTTTTCTTTAAATAATTCTTCATATTTTTCTGCTTTAATAAAATTATTTATCGAAGTTGGTCTCTTCATAATATTTGGATTTAATAATTTAATAATATATCTACCTTTATCAGTAAAAATTCTAAACATTCTATGTGTTAAGCCACCTGTAACTTGGATAGGGCCTTCAGTTATGTTTCCTAAATCTAAATTGTTTACTATTTTGTTAAATAATGAATTTGCATTACTTTAAAATCATCAACCTGGAACTGGGAAACATATTCTCCTAGGAAATGGTTAATTTAATATATTATTTTTTTAAAATATATTTACTTTTTTACTAATTTATGTTCACTACAGATACTTTATTTTTCAACGTTTTTTCTCTCAAGTACCAATATGCACTCCACATGGGTTGTTTCAGTGTCAGTGCTAAGTGCTCTAACCTTGTTTCATTATTAGGAATATTTCCTAGATATGAAACTACCATGGTTATTTGCGTATTAGTGCTAAGCCATTTCTATATGTTGTTATTTTTTAACCAATTTATGATTTCAATAAATACAGGATCGTCTTCGAATTTACTTCTATCAAATTCAATCCATGCATTTGAAATACTACTTTCACTATCTAGTACTTTCCTAACACTAGGTAAATCAATAATTGAATTATTAGGTTGATTATTTAAATCAAAACATCCTTCTTGATCGTATAATTTCATTTGAACATCACATTCTAATTTATCACAATGATATGCAAATATTGCTTCATCAGTTTTTCTTTCGTTGTACTCATCCAATAATTTAGATATTTCTTCCTTTCCAATTAAGTCTTTAAGAATTAAATCTGTAGCATTCTTTCCTTTTTCTAATTTATCTTCTTTAGTTGTTTCATAGAATGCTAAATCTCCAATTTCTATTTCTTCTAATTCATGAATAGCTAGCATGTAGATTACTTTATTTAAATCTAGTTTATATCCAAATTGATAATAGATAGAAATTGCTAACATTTGAACACCATAAATATGTTCTGCAACACTTTCTATTCTTTTTCTATTTGCATTCCATGTAAGTGGGCCTTTTCTTATTGTATCTTTTAATTTGCTACATAATGCATAAAATGACATTATATCTTTTATTTTTTTATCCATTATTTTACCTTCTTTCTAATATACAGACACTCTCACAATGCCATGTTTGTTAATTATGAATAGTTACTTTTTATATGTTTGGTATGGCTGACTAATTCATAATAACAATTCATTATAGTTGTATGTTTATTATGTATAGTTCTATTTTTTATCTAAACTTTCCACAATTTGATTTATTTTATTAATAGAATTTAAATACTCTTTTTCAATAGAACTAAGCCCTTTTTTCTGATATTTTTTAAATTTAATAAATCAAATTTATCAGCAATTTTACCAAAATTTTCATCTTGCTTCAATTCTTCTACACTGATCCATCTATATTCTGATGACTCATTTGAATCAACGTTTATATTCTCAATTTTATCAATAACATACAAATACCTAAACTCAAAATGGTAGTGTTCAGGTAAATCTAAGCGCCTATTATAGTCAATTAAATGTGTATCAATATCAATTGGAACTAATTCATTGTTTGATATTGTAAATTCAATTATATTTTTTAATCCCGTTTCTTCATTTATTTCTCTTATAGAAGCATCTAATGGATTTCTATCATCTTTATCAATATGACCACCCGGGTATAAAAATATATTTAAATCTTTATGGTGTAATACTAAAAACTTTTGCTCATCTTTTGCATAGACAAAACCACCAGCAACAACATGACCATCAAAGTTATTCCAATCTGTTATTTGTTCTTCTTTATGATTATTTAAAAATTTTATTAATTCTTGTTGTCTTTCTATCTCCTTTGGAAAGATTTTTAAATATTCATTTAATATATTTAACAATAATTCTTTCATAATCTATTTCTCCTTACATTTTAATTATACAACCCATACCATCAATATGGTATGCGGAAACATATTCCCCTCAAACATCCTTAGTATATTTTTTTATTCAATAATATAAAAATTTACTTTATATATCATATTTTTAACTATACATTGAACAGTTGATTTTTCCTTATATATCGATGCCTATCTAAGTTTTAGAGCGCATACACATTCAACGTGCCCTGTCCTGGGGCGAAGAACATATTGACTAGGCCTGTACTAGGTCAATAGAACATGTTCTTAAACTTCTAGAACATGTCTAGTTCTAGGATAAAAAAATATCTTATTTGTTACTATTATTAAATATTTATTACTATAATGTTTTACATATAAATTTTATCATAAATATTATTGATTATCTATACTACAATTAATAATAACATCATTTATTAATTATTCTTTTTCTATTTTATTTTATATTTCATTTATTGCAAAACTTTTTTTACCTAAATCTTTAAATGAAGCTCCACAGTGAAAACTCTTTTTCTATCTATAATTATAAATCTATCATGATATGAATCATTATTTATAAAGGTAACATTATTAAATTGTTTAGAATATTTGCTTTTTAAAGTGTTATTTATATTAGCAGAAACTATAATTATCTTTTTATTAATAGTTCTTAACTCATCTAGCAATACCTTTCCCATATAATTATCTATAATTATTACTTCTTCTCTTGATAGGTTTAATATTTCTAATAATTGTGTTATTATCTACCTTTTCTTCTAAAAGCAAATATTTATGCGGTAACAGTTGATCATTATATTTAATATAATGCCTCATTCTAACAAACGCTCTCATAATATCAATACTTACTTTAGCTGCTACATCTGTTCTTATTACTGTAGCAAGCATTGCCACTCCTTACTCAGTAAATACATATGGTAAACTTCTAATTTTATTATTTTGAAGTTTTAAATTGAAACCGCAAATTTGATTAAATTCTTCTTCGTTCAGCTGAAAATAAAAATCACTTGGAAATCTCTCCCTATTCCTTTTAACAGCTAAATTAATTGATTTAGTACCATAAGCACATTTGTATTGTTCTGATAAATCCGAATCTAACATCACCTCCACTCCCCTAATATTATAAATTTTGTTTTCTATACTTTTTGTTTCTGCTATTTCATTCATAATTAAACCTCCTTCTTTTAGAGCAAAAAAAGGATATTCCTTTAACCCCATTAAAAGGGATAACCCGCAGCGTGCAATAATTCTTCCTTGCCTTAAAGAATTAGAACCTTAGCGTCCCAAATTGTCATATTAACTCACGGCAAGATAATCAATACGCATAGAGCTTAATATACTATTTTTATAAATACAATCGAACAAACCTATTTTTATATGACCATGTATATTCATATTGATTACTCCTTTATCAAAGAGCATATTATACTACATACTGACATTTTCAAAAAACGATACAACATGACATTATCATAAAATGATACAACATGACATTATCATAAAATGATTACACATCTTATTAATTTACTTGCATAATTTATGAATTTACGTTATAATATGTGACATTCGAAGGGAAGGGAAAAATAAAGTATGTTGTTATTAGAAAGTGAGAAATTATTTGGTGCTTCGGCACATTGTTATTATTGGATGAAAAGATATGCTTATACAAAAGATGAATTCGCTAAAAAAATGATGGATTTATGTGTTAATAATTATAAGAATCGTTTTCAATTACCTAGTGGTAGATTAGGAAATATTCTTGCCTTATCATTAGAACTTCATAATTACGTTATAGCTGAGTACTTATTAAAAAGGGAAAATGTTGATACTAATGTTGTTGCACATGATTCAGATAGTAAAGAATGGAGTGCAAAACAAGAATTTGAAAATTCATTATTAACAAGAGATAAAATGCGTCCTAAGGTAAGAGATGAATCTGATGAAGATTATGAAAGATATGTTAATTATTTTGAGGAAAATGAGAATTCATGTAAAAATGTAGCAGAAATGCTAGGTCTTAAAAGAGAAGAGTTTGAAAGATTTACTGATAATGCTGTAAAAGGCGATGATGATAAGACAAGAATATTTAATGATTCGTTATGTTTATACCATTTGATGCAAAATTATGCTTATGCAGAAGATGAACTAGCTAGAGAAGTGTTAGATATACATGTTAAGAGAAAAAGCATACTATTATTACCTAGCGGTAGATTAGGAAATATCCTTGCTTTAGCATTAGAATCTCATAATTATGGTGCAGCTGATTACCTATTAAAAAAGACAGATGTTGATACTAATGTTATTATACATGATTTAGATGATAAATCATGGAATGCAACAAAAGCGTATGTATATTCATTATTAACAAGAGATGAAATGCGACCTAAGAGAGAAGATGAATCTGATGAAAAATATGCAAGATATGTTAATAGCTTTAAGAAAAATGAGATTTCATGTAAAAGTGTAGCAGAAACGCTAGGTCTTACAAGAGATGAATCTGAAGTCAAGGATGATCTTTGTAAAAGTGCAAAAGCTATTTTGGATTTTATAGATGAAGATAAATTAGATGATGATGTAAAAAAAGCAGTTGCGTTCTGCAAGAGTAAGAAGCATCCATCCAATTAGTAAATATTGATTATGATATAGTCATAATCTTTTTTTATGCTTCAATAGAATTCTTAATTGTATATTCTCTGCTCATTGCATTAACTAATTCTACTTTCATACTTGATAAATCTGAATTAGATGGTAAAACATCTACACATTTTTTATTTTTTCCTCCTTCTTTTTTTCAATTAAAAAAAATGTTCTGTAAAACATCTTTTAGCATAGACACTGGCCCTGGGAGACATATTTTCCCAGGACATGGTTAAATATTTAATAAATTATTTTATGCTATTTTTATACAAAAACTTGCTTTTTTAGGCATTTTTTAGAAATCGTTTTCCTTATTTTTTTACGTTTTGCGGCTAAGTACTGACACGCATTCAACGTGGGTGGTATCAGTGTCAATTCTAAGTGCTCTAACCTTGTTTGCGTATCAGGAATATTTCCTAATTATTAAAACATCTAGGTTGTTTGCGTATTAGTACTAAGTCTTTTTTTATTTTTAACAATATAATCTTCTTATTATGGCGATTTTGCCATAATTAAAAACTATATATTGTCTGGTAAATTATTGACAAACTCTCTAATTGTTTGTTCATCATCTATTTCATGTATATCAAAGCATTTCTTACCGAGGTCCTTAAAGGATGCCCCAGAGTAATATAGTCTATTTTTATCAATCAAAATGAATCTATCATGATAAGTATTGTTAGCAATAAATTTAACATTAGTATATTGTCTTTCATACTTTTCTTTCAATGTATTATCAACATTAGATGAAATGATAATTATATTTTTTTTAATGTCTTTTAAACTCTTTAATAGTTCTTTACCAGCATAATTATCAATTATTATTATTTTTTCCTTAGCATTATCAAATATATCCAAAAGAATTATATGAGAATCAAATAATTCTCCTTTATATATATTATTTTATCTTTTAAAAATAATTTAGGTTCAAATTTATCAAATAATTCATTTATCTTTTTTGTATTATCATCAACCTTTTCTTCTAATAACATTACCTTATTTAGTAAAACATCATTAGAAAAACTTAAATAGTGTCTCATATGAACAAAAGCGTCGATGATAGAAATGCTTGCCACTATTGCTTTTTTAGAACTTAGAATAGTAGATAGCATTGCTACACCTTATTCAGTAAATACCCTTGGATTTTTATAACGACCACCACGAGTCTCTACTTTTTGGTCGCAATTTGCGACAAAAAATTATTTGATTCATCATCTGTAAGTACCCAACTAAACCTCTCGGGGAATTTTATTTGATTACGCTTAGCAGATTCATTAATTCTTTTCGTTTCAACATCATATATTTTTGCTAAATCGAAATCAAACATTACTTCTACTCCTCTAATAGTATAAATTCTCTTTTCAATATCTTTTGTTTCTGCTGTTTCATTCATAATTGAACCTCCTTCTTTAGAATAAAAAAAGGATATCCCCTTCATCCTATTAAAAGGGATATCCCGCAGCATGCAATAATTCTTCCTTGCCTTAAAGAATTAGAACCTTAGCGTCCAAATTGTCATATTAACTTATGGCAAGATAATTAATACATATGAAATATATCACAATAATTTTTATAAGTCTATCAAACATAGTTATTTGATAGTGTTTCCAAAGTGGGGAGATTTATAAATAATCTCTTTTTAAATCAATAAAAAAGGTTAAAACCTAAAAAATGCTTTATAATTGAGTTGTCT
>CACXJP010000045.1 GCA_902768065.1 uncultured Erysipelotrichaceae bacterium | reverse complement strand
ACTTTACCAGAAGGAACTGAAATGGTAATGCCTGGAGATAATGTTGATATGGATGTTGAATTAATCCATTCAATCGCTCTTGAACAAGGAACTCAATTCTCTATCCGTGAAGGTGGAAGAACTGTAGGTGCTGGTTCAGTTACTGAAATCGTTGAATAATGATTAAATATTAAAGTCAATCGTATGATTGACTTTTTTTATATGTATGATGAATAATTTCTAATTAATTTAGGTGATATTATGAAATTTGTTTCAAAAGATTGTAATGTTCAAAATTTATGTATAAAACCTGGTAGTTTAGGAAGTAGATTTCCTAATATTGGATATGGCAGTGAAGGACGTGTTTATAAATATGATGAAGATACTGCAATAAAAATGTTTGATAGAAAAAAATATCTATTTAAATTGGATAAAATTAAAGAATTAATTAATTTAAAGGATCCAAATTTCTGTTTTCCAACTGGAGTTGTATATACAAGAAATAACAATTTAGTCGGTTATAAAATGGACTTAGTAAATAATCACAACAATTATGAAAGTTTTCTAGAATTGTTTTTAGAATATATTCCTTATGGTTTGATATCTCAAGAACAATTAATGATGTTATTATTTGAAATTGACTTGGCAATAAAAAGAATACATAAATATGATTATACTATTGGTGATATAAGACCAAAGAATATTCTTTTTGATAATGAAGATAAACCTGTAATTATTGATACAGATTCCGGTTCATATAAAGGATATGATTATGATTTAGAATATCCTAGATTATTATGGGCAAAGAAAGTATATAATAAAGATTTTTCTAAGAAAGATAATGATATTTATGTTTGGGCTGTTATGTTTTTGGAGAGCCTTTTAACATATAATTCTTTAAATATTAAGAATGATGATTATTTAGCTATAGAATTATATCAAAGTAAAAAGATGTTTGATGAATTAATTAAAAGAATGAACTTAGATAAATATATTAAAGAAGGATTAAGAGAAATATTTTCGGATGCGGATAACAAACCCTACATAGGTGATATATTTAAGGATTATGTGTTTGATAAACCTCTTATAAATAGGATTCCTTCAAAGATATTATCACTTAAATATATGAGATAATAATGAAAAAAACACAATATTTTGTGTTTTTTATTTGTTCATCTTTTGATATAAGTTATAAGAGAAATTATTTAGTATAATATCGAATTCTCCTATATATTCTGTAACCATCGGATTATATCCAAATTTAGCTTCATTCAGTCCACTATATTTACTTTTGTTTTCAAAGTCACCTACAACAGCATTCATATTAATATATTTAAATCCTTCTTCAGTATAGTCGTTTATTAGTTGCCATTTTATCAAGTAGTTTGCGTTTAGGTTACTATATTTTTCATCACATCCTTCTGTGAAGATGAAAGCTGCATTATCATATCTTATAACCATTGCTCCGCCTATTATTATTCCATCAGGATTTTCTTTTAATAAATCAGTTGCTCTTAGCAGACTGGTTTTGTATGATGTGATTAATTTATCTGATTGCATTTTTTTGTTAATGTAGTTATCTCGTTCTTTTTGATCAATGTTCATATCTTGAATTCTTTCTGCAAGATCATCATTATATTCTTGTTCTTTTTCATAACTTCTTCTAGAATTAATTAGGAATGTTTCAGTTCTAATCTTTGCATAATATATGTCAATATCACCATCAAATTGTTCTTTCATTTCTCTATAGAAAGATAAAGGCTTTTTGTCTTTCTTTCCTACATATTGAAATAATTTATTTATATTTTTGTTTTGGTCTCTTACAGCAATTACTCCGGAGTTTGTTGCTTTTCTAATTTTAGTTCTAGTTCTCTTATCTAACTTTGCAAATATTTCTCTCACGTCTCTTTGCAGTGGAATAAGTGCTTCCCATCTTGGCTTTTCTGTTTCAAAGAAAAGATTCTTACCTTTATATGAAAATCCGGCGTCTTTTATATTATCAATAATTGTATTTCCTTTATTATTAAAGTTCATAATTGCGCCTTCAGTATCTCTAATAGTAAGCGTTATGGCTGGGTCCATTCTTAAAAGCATAAAACCTTGTTTTCCTAGTGTCTTTTTCAATATTGTAGCAAGCTCTTCAACATTGTTTTTATTTTCATAATCGAAAAGTATACCTCTAGGTGCATATGCAATTTTGTTTTTCATAAATACTTCTTTATATATTATTAATGTTGCTCCAATTAGTTTGTTTCCTTCATTTACTATTCCTAAAAATTGTGACCTGTATCCAAATTTTGCCATTACAAAGCCATACATTGATGTTTGATAGTAATTTCTATATCTATGATTAGATGCAAATTTATCAAATTGTGCAGCATTTAATTTTACTATTTTCACTTATGCCCACTTCCTATCTTTCTACAATTATATCATAATTGCAATATTCCTTTCAATATATCTATTTATGCATTTACATTATATAACAATAATAATTACTAATTCGTTGTTTTTATAGTATAATATTATTGGTGATATTATGTTTAAGAATAATAAAATACTCATTTTAGGTTTTGCAAGAAGTGGTTATGAAGCAGCTAAAGTTTTAATAAAAAGAGGAAATACAGTTGTTTTAAATGATGCAAAACAAGAGAAAGTTTTAGATAAATCTAAAATCAAAGAATTACGTGATATGGGTGTTCAATTTGTATTTGGTTCTCATCCTGATGATTTGTTAGATAATTCTTTTGACTATTTGATTAAAAATCCTGGTGTACCAATTGATCATAAATATGTTTTAAAGGCAAATGATTTAGGTATTGAGGTTATTAATGAAGTTGAAATGTGTTATAGATTGTTACCTAAAGGTATTAAATTAATATCAATTACAGGTACAAATGGTAAAACCACAACTACAACAATTACATATAATATTTTAAAAAATGCATTTGGTGATAGAGTGGTTTTGGCTGGAAATATAGGATATCCGTTATCTAGTGTTCTTGATAAGCTTACAAGCGATAGCATATTGGTGATGGAAATCTCTTGTCAGCAACTTGAAAATATGAGTAAGTTTAATCCTAATATTGCAGTAATGACTAATTTAAGTCCTGCGCATATTGATTTTTTAAAAAGCTATGATAATTATAAAAGAGTAAAGGCAAAGCTTTTCCAAAATCAAAGTGAGAATGATATAGCTATTTTAAATAATGAGGATGAGGATGTTTTAAATGTTACAAATAATATTAAATCTACTAAAAAGTATTTTTCAGGTGACAATAAAATAGAGGGTTGTTATTTAGAAAATAATTGTATTTATTATTATGGAGAAAAAGTTATATCATGTGATGATATATTAATAGTTGGTAAACATAATATAGAAAATTGCATGGCAGCAATTATGATTGCTAAAGAGCTTAATGTTAAAAATAGTGTTATTAAAGATACAATTTCTGAATTTAAGGGTGTAGAACATAGGCTAGAATATGTTGACACTGTAAATAAATGTAGATTTTATAATGATACTGAGGCTACAAATATAAAATGTTGTCAAATTGCTTTATCTTCTTTTGATAAACCTATCATATTATTCTTAGGTGGGATGGAAAGAGGCCAAGACTTTATGGAGTTGAAGCCTTATATGAAAAATGTTAAAGCAGTAATTGCAATTGGTCAATGTAGAGATAGAGTAGTGGATTTTTGCAACGAGTTAAATATTAATAATTATTGTTTTGAATTCTTAAAAGATGGATTTAATAAGTGTATTGATTTAATGAGTCCAGGAGATGTGGTATTATTGAGCCCTGCATCAGCATCATGGGATCAATATAAAGAGTGCGAAGTTAGGGGCCAAGAATTTAAAGATTTAGTTGCTAGTTTAAAAGAGATTTAAGTCTTTCCTTGATTTTATGTATCTATTATGTTATTATATATATTGTTAAATGGAGGGATTTGATGGAAATAGCATTATTAATAGTATCTATTTTATTGATTATTATAGTTCTATTACAAAGCTCAAAAGCTGATGGTGGTCCTCAAATTATATCAGGTGGGCAAAGTGAGTTATTTGCGAATAGAAAAGAGAGAGGTTCAGAATTAGTTATTACACGTATAACTATGCTTTTAGGGGCAGCTTTCTTTATAATATGTTTAGTTTCAATGTTTATTTAAGGGCTTAGCCCTTTTTTATTTTGCTTTTTTAAGTTATAATATATGTTAGAAGGTGATACTGTGAGAGATAATATATTGAATATAATGAAAAATTCTGATAAAGCACTTGATATTTATGAGATACAGAACCTTTTAGGTGTTGATTCTGTTGAAGAAATAAAGGAATTATCAGATGAATTAAGAAGTTTGGAAGAAGAAACTATTATTTATCATTCTAACAAAGATAAATATATGCTACTTGAAAATAGTCATCTTAGAAAAGGTGTTATGAGAGCTAATAAAAAGGGTTTTGGTTTTGTTGAAGTTGAAAATATGGATGATGATATCTATGTTGCTCAGGATGATATGAATGGAGCTATCCATGATGATATTGTATTAGTTGAAATTACAAGTAAGATGAATCTTGATAGGTTAGAAGGAAGAGTACTTAAAATAATTGAAAGAAAAACAAAACAATTTATTGGGTTAATCACATTTGATAAAGATGGTGTTGGGCACGTTGAACTAGATGATCATAAGGTTAAACTTGATATAAATGTATCTAAAGAAGATAGTTTAAATGCTGTAGATGGACATAAAGTTGTTGTTGAATTGGGGAAAAAATTAAATAACAATGGAAAATACGAAGGAAAAGTTGTTGAAATAATTGGTCATGTCAATGATCCTGGAGTTGATATTCTTTCTATTATATATAAGTACAATATAAACGTTGATTTTCCGGATGATGTAAAAGAAGAAGTCTCTAAAATTCCAATGGAAGTATATGATGTTGAACTTGAGGATAGAAGAGATTTAAGAGATGAAGTGATTTTTACTATTGATGGTGATGATACAAAAGATATAGATGATGCTATAAGTATAAAAAAGCTTCCAAATGGACATTACACGTTAGGTGTACATATTGCTGATGTAAGTTATTATGTTCGTGAGGGAAGTCCTTTAGATAATGAGGCAATGGAAAGAGGAACAAGTGTCTATTTGGTTGATAGAGTTATTCCTATGTTACCTCATGAGTTGTCTAATGGAATATGTTCTCTCAATCCTAATGTTGATAGACTTGCTATTTCATGTGTAATGGAATTTGATTCAAACGGTAAACAACTAGATTATGAAATTTTTCAAAGTGTTATTAAGTCAAGAATTCAAATGACATATAAGAAGGTTAATAGCGTTTTAGAAAAGAATATTATTCCAGAAGGATATGAAGATTATGCTGAACATCTTAGAACAATGAATGAACTCGCAAAAATATTAAGAAAAGCTAAGGAAAAAAGAGGTTATATTGATTTTGAAGTTGATGAAGCTAAAATACTTGTTGATGAGAATTGTGTTCCGACAGAAGTGGTTTTAAGAGATAGAGGTACAGGTGAGAGGTTAATTGAAGATTTCATGATAGCTGCTAATGAGTGTGTTGCTTCACATATTTACTTTATGAATTTACCATTTATTTATCGTGTACATGAGTATCCAAAAGAAGAAAAAATCAGAAGCTTTCTTGGCTTTGTAAGTGGATTAGGATATAAAATAACAGGTAATATAAAAGATTTTAAGCCAACAACAATGCAAAATATTTTGGAACAGCTTAAGGATAAACCGGAATATAAAATATTGTCTACATTGTTATTAAGGAGTATGCAAAAGGCAGTATATAGGCCAGAAAATCTTGGTCATTATGGTTTAGCAAGTAGTTGTTATACTCATTTTACATCTCCTATTAGAAGATATCCTGATACTACTGTTCATCGTTTACTTAGAACTTATTTATTTGATAAGAATATAGATATGAAAACTATTAAAAAATGGGAAGAAAAACTTGTTTATGTTGCAGAACATTCTTCTGAAAGAGAAAGAGCATCTATAGATTGTGAAAGAGAAGTTGAAGATATGAAAATGGCAGAATATATGGAGAAACATATTGGAGAAGAATTTGAAGGTATGATTTCTTCTATAACAAGTTTTGGAATGTTTGTTGAACTTGATAATCTTATTGAAGGTTTGGTTCCTTTAAGAGATATGAAAGACTTTTTCCATTTCGATGAGGAACACTTATGTTTGACTGGGGAAAAGAGTCATATAAAGTATTCAATAGGTGAAAGAGTTGTTGTAAAAGTTGTTAGAGCAAGTAAAGAAGAAAAAACTATTGATTTTGAAGTAGTTAGAAAGGTAGATTAAGTATATGAGTAGTAGACATAAAAAAAGAAAATTAAAGAAATTCCCTAAAATAGTTTTATCTTTTCTATTAGTTTGTGCTATTGGTGGGGGATTATTCTTATATTTAAATAATGAAAAAAAAGATACTACTAAGAGTGAACCAAAAAAAACTGTAAAAAAGGAAGAGAAGAAAGCGGTTGATTATGAAGCAAAGATTTTTATGGTAGGTGATGCATTAATTCACTGGGGTGTATATAATGATGCGTTACAATCTGATGGGTCTTATGATTTTAAGCCTCAATTAGAGTATATTAAGCCTATTGCTTCAAAGTATGATTTAGCATATTATAATCAAGAAACTGTATTAGGTGGTACAGAACTAGGTGTATCAAGTTATCCTAGATTTAATACTCCACAAGAAGAGGGAGATGCTTTTGTAGATGCTGGATTTAATATGGTTTCACTTGCAACTAATCATACAATGGATAAAGGAGAAGCTGGAGTACTAAACTCTGTAGCTTATTGGAAAAAACATCCTGATGTTGCTGTTTCTGGACAATGGTCAAGTGCTGAAGAAAGAACTGCAAGTGTTGCGAAAGTATATGAAAAGAACAATATTAAGTATGCATTTATTTCATATACTATATGGACAAATGGATTAGAAACTCCTGTTGGAAAAGAGTACTTAAATAATGTTTATAGTCCTGAAAAAGCTAAAGCTGATATCGAATCTGTAAGAGATAAAGTGGATTTTGTAATTGTTGCTATGCATTGGGGTACAGAATATTCTTTAAGAACAGATTCTAAACAGGATGAAATTGCAGCATATTTATCTAATTTAGGAGTTGATTTAATTATTGGAGCTCATCCACATGTTGTTCAAACTGTTGAATATATAAATGATAATAAAACTTTTGTTGTATATTCATTAGGTAATTTTATTAGTGATCAATTAAAGGTTGAGAATTATGTTGGCCTTGCAATGGAAGTTACATTAAAGAAGCATGTTGATGTTGATGACAGTGTTACTAATACTGTTGTTGATCCAAAAGCTCAGTTATTATATACTGTTACCAATCAAAGTAGGGGATATAGTACTAATTTTAGAGTAATACCATTCCCTAAACTACAAGACAATCAACTTCCAAATCATAATGAAGTGTATGAAAAATATAAGGCTATTGTAAATGAATGTTATCCAAATCTTACTTGGGGATTAACTTGGGAGTGATAAAATGGAAATATTTAATAGAAGAGCAAAATTTGATTATTTTATTGAAGAGGAATATGAAGCGGGTATTGTTTTAACTGGTACAGAAATAAAATCTGTAAGAAATGGACACTGTAATATTAAAGATTCCTATGGTATTTTGAAGAATAATGAAGTATATCTATTAAATATGTTTATTGGACAATATAAGGAAGGTAATATATTTAATCATGATGAAACAAGAAGTAGAAAACTATTACTTCATAAAAAAGAAATAAAAAAAATAAAACAATCTATCGAAATTCAAGGATTAACACTTATTCCTTTAAAGCTTTATTTTAAGGATAATAAACTAAAGGTTCTTTTAGGTGTATGTAGAGGTAAGAAGAATTATGATAAGAGAGAAACTATGAAGGAAAGAGATATTAATAGGGAAGTACAAAAAAATTTAAAACAACGTTATTAAATTCCTTTTGGTGTTTTGATAATTCACAAAGCATAATAAAAAGAGTATTATTAATACTCTTTTTTGTATTCTTTTATGAATTCATCATATAATTCATTACATTTTTTTTCATCCATGGCTTTTTTATTAATATATGGATTTTTGATATTTAAATCTGTATATTTTTTAAATCCCAATGTGTGAAAAGGAAGAAATTCAACTTTTTTAATATTTTTAATATTATGATTTAGAAAAATTGCTAAATTATGTATATATTCTTTGGTGTCATTTACTTCAGGTATAATTACTTGTCTTATCCAAATATCTTTATTAAGTTTATTTAATGTTTCAATAAACTTAATAAACTTTTCATAATTATCTGTTTGTGTAATGTCTTTGAATCCTTCTTTAGTTATATGCTTAATATCTAATAGAAATAGATCTATGAGTTCTAAGAATTCTATATTAATATCACCAATACCTGCGGTATCTAAAGTAATATGAATTCCTTCATTTTTAAGCATTTTTATTAGTTGAATTATATTGTTGCTTTGTAATAATGGTTCTCCTCCTGAAAAGGTTACTCCACCATTATTTTGAAAGTATGATTTGTTTCTAATAATTTTGTCAAATAATTCTTCGGTAGTATAATTATCATTACTTTTATGCCATGTTTCTGGGTTGTGACAATATTTACATCTTAAATTACATTTACTTAAGAAAATTGTTGTTCTTATACCTGGACCATCTACTGTGGAAAACGATTCTATCTTACTTACGTTTATTTTAGATTGATTCATGGAATGTTCTCATTATAACTTCTTCTTGTTGTTCCCTTGTTAATTTGTTAAATCTAACTGCATATCCAGATACTCTTACTGTAAGTAGTGGGTATTTTTCTGGGTTTTCCATTGCATCTATTAGTGTTTCTCTATCAAGTACATTTACATTTAGATGATGAGCTCCTTTTTGAAAATATCCGTCTAATAGTTGAACTAAGTTATCTATTCTTTCTTTTTCCGATTTTCCTAATGATTTAGGGATAATTGAGAAAGTATTTGATATTCCATCTCTACATATATTTTCCCAATCTAGTTTTGCTACAGAGTTAAGTGAAGCAATTGCGCCTGAATTATCTCTACCATGCATTGGGTTTGCTCCTGGAGCAAATGGAACACCTGATTTTCTTCCGTCTGGTGTTGCTCCTGTATTGTGTCCATAAACTACATTTGATGTTATTGTAAGTACTGAAAGTGTTGGCTTTGCATTTCTATAACATTTATGTGATGATAATTCTTTATAAAATCTTTCTAATAATTCTTTACCTAATTCATCTACTCTGTCATCATCGTTTCCATATCTTGGGAAATCACCCTCGATTTCAAAATCTACTGTTATACCATCTTCGTCTCTGATTGGTTTTACTTTAGCATATTTTATTGCAGATAAAGAATCTACTGCGACAGAAAATCCCGCTACACCATAGGCCATTAATCTGTTGACGTTTGTATCATGTAATGCCATTTGTCCTGCTTCATAAGCATATTTATCATGCATATAGTGAATTATATTCATTGCGTCACTATAGATTCTTGCAACTTCTTTTAACATTTTCCAGTATGCTTTTTTTACTGTATGATAATCTAAATATTTATCTTTATTTTTTTCGAATCCTTTAATAACCACATTTCTTTTTATTTCATCTATTCCACCATTTATTGAGTATAATAGTGCTTTTGCAAGGTTACATCTTGCGCCAAAGAATTGCATATCTTTGCCTACTCTCATAGATGATACACAACAAGCGATTGCATAGTCGTCTCCCATTGTTCTTTTCATTAAATCGTCATTTTCATATTGAATAGAGTCAGTTTTGATTGATATTTTTGCACAATATTTTTTCCATGGTTCAGGTAGGCCTTGAGCCCATAATACTGTCATATTTGGTTCGGGAGCGCTTTCAAGATTCTCTAATGTGTGTAGGATTCTAAATGATGTTTTTGTAACCATAACTTTACCTTCAGTACTCATTCCTCCAAGTGAGCATGTTACCCAAGTTGGATCACCTGAGAATAATTCATCATATTCTGGAGTTCTTAAGTGTCTTGCTGCTCTTAATTTGATTACGAAATTATCAATTATTTCTTGTGCTTCTTTTTCGGTTATTATTCCATCTTTTAAATCTCTTTGGAAATATATATCAAAGAATGCATCTACTCTTCCTAAAGACATTGCTGCACCATTGTTTTCTTTAATTGCGGCTAGATAACCAAAATATGTCCATTGTACAGCTTCTTTAGCATTCTTTGCTGGATTTGTAATATCAAATCCATAGCTTTCTGCCATTTGTCTAATTTCATCTAATGCTTTATATTGCATTGCTATTTCTTCACGTAATCTAATGGTTTCTTCGTCCATTACTTTTACTTTCATCTTGTCCCATTCTTCATATTTTTCAGCCATTAATTTTTCTGTTCCATATAAAGCTATTCTTCTATAATCTCCTATTATTCGACCCCTTCCATAGGCATCTGGAAGACCTGTTAATAATTTGTTATGTCTAGCGGTTCTTATTTCTTTAGTGTATGCATCAAATACTCCGTCATTATGTGTTTTTACAAGATTACTATTTAAGAATTTATCAAGATTTTCATTCATTTTATATCCATAGGCATCTAATTCTTGATAAAGCATCTTTAATCCACCTTTTGGAACAATACTTCTTTTGCATAGTGAATCAGTTTGCAATCCTACTATTACGTCATCTTCCTTACATATATATCCAGGTTTGAAATTGTTTATTCCAGCTGGTGTATCAACATCTATATCAATTACATGTTTTTTTACTTCTTCTTTACATATATCTTCGTAGACTTTTAATATTTTTTTTGTTTTACTAGTTGGACCTTCTAGAAATTCTTCGCCATCTGTATATACCTTATAGTTTTTTTTAATGAAATTGCTTACATTTATTTCGTAGCACCATTCTCCTTCATTAAAACCATTCCATTCATTTCTAGCTATCATTTTATCTACCTCCTGCACTATTGTATCATATAGAAGGTAAATAACTTGTTGCATTTGCAACATTTTACGTTTTTTATTTATCATACTTTTTTATATGTTGATATGACAATATTTTAATGTTTATTTTTTTTACATTTTGTGGTATAATTCAGCTACGGGGCTGATTTGGTTTCGACGGGAATGGTAGAGCATAGATGGCAAGTCGATTTGTCACGTAATGACTAAAAGCAAATAAATGCAACAAAATTAAAAAATGCTTTTGCTAACTTGTTTGGTGCACGCCAAGCAGTAGCATATGTCTAATAGAAAATAAGACAAGCGCTTCTCTTTAACTTTAACCTTTGAGTTAATTAGAAGTTCATTTTAAAAGGTTATAGCTATTCTTTGTCTAGGGAATAGAAAGAATTTTTAGACTAGTATAGTTTCTTGGTCGTTAACTACTTGGAAATTATATGAATAATAATTAGTTAACTAAGCTTGTAGAAGTTTATGTAGCTCTATTTTCGGACAGGAGTTCGATTCTCCTCAGCTCCACCATTAACGAATCTGGTTGAACTTTGGTTCAATTTACTAATAAATATCAATTCCAGTAAGTGTACTAGCTGAATATCATAATTAAAAGGAGTAGTATATTATGATGAATACTTGGTGGTTTTATTTAATTATATATTTAATCGTATATATTATTTTTACACAAGCATTTAAAGTCACAACTAAAAGTAGTAAAAATGATGGGGCATTAACTGTTCTATTACAATTCTTAAGCGGGTTAATTGTTCTTTTATTTGTACCACTTTTCAAGTTTCAATTTCCAACTAATTATAAAACATATTTGCTTTTAGGTATTGCTTGTATATTTTACGCAATTGCTGATAGAATTAATACTACAGCAAGAAGAGGATTAGAAGTTTCAATATATAGTATATTAGGCCAATTATCTACAGTGTTTTTAATTCTTTGGGGAATTATATTTTTTAAAGAAACTATAGTATTAAAAAAGATTATAGGAGCATTATTAATACTAATGGGAAATATACTTGTTATATATAAAAAAGGTAAATTTGAGTTTAATAAATATATTATTTATAGTATTTTAGGTAATCTTGCTTTGTCTATTGGTATATCAGTTGATGTAGGTATATCAGATAAGTTTAGTATGCCAATTTATGTTTCTGCTACATTAATTGTTCCTTCACTAATGATATTACTAGCAAATAGAATTAAAATATCTGATGTAATTTATGAATATAAAACTGGTAATAAAAAATCTATTCTATTAGTGGTTGTTTCATGGGGAATTGCAATGGTTACATATTTAAAGGCATTTCAGTATGGTAATGTAACAACAATTGCACCAATTGCATCAGTAACTACAATCTTAAATGTATTTATATCTTATTTTTTTCTAAAAGAAAAGAATTCATTGTTTAAGAAAGTATTTGCTGCTTTATTAGTAATATTAGGAATTGTGTTAATTAAAATATGATGTATTGAAAAGCTTTCTTTATTAATAATTTTGACATATAGGCTCGTTTGTAGTTACAATTTTTTTTAAAACTGAGGGGATATACTATAACTATACCAGTTAGTGTGTATATTGCTTACTATCATTTTTGCCAATCGGTTATTCAATTGGCACCATATATAGATCGTTACCAACATTTATGTTGGTTTTTTATTTATAAGGAAAGTGCGTTTGCTTTAAATAAAATAAAAATGTGATAGTATTTAAACTATCACACAACAAATAAACCTACTTATCTTTAGAGG
>CACXJP010000044.1 GCA_902768065.1 uncultured Erysipelotrichaceae bacterium | reverse complement strand
TTCATAATATTTGCAAATGCTCTTGTCATTTTAAATACTGATGTTTGATCTGTACTAATTGTAAAATCCCATTCTTCATCTGTCATATTTAAAACGCCAGCATTTTTAGCAGAACCAGCACAATTTACCAATATATCAATGTGTTCATATTCACTTTCTGCCAATTCTGCAGCTATATCTATATCACTAGTTTTTGTTACATCACATTTAATTGGTAATATTTTAATTCCATAGTAATCTCTTTTTAATTCTTCTTTTAATTCTAACAATTTTTCTATTCTTCTAGCAATTATTACTAAATCAGCTCCTTGAGATGCAAATCCTCTTGCCATTTGTTTTCCTAAGCCAGAAGATGCTCCTGTAATTACTGCTACTTTACCTTTTAAATTAAACATATAAAAACCCTCTTTCTTTATTCTCAGGTTAATTATATCATTTAATTTGCTAAAAAAATATTGGATTATTTGTCTCTTTTCTTCTTTTTACATTTTTTTACATCATCGCCATAATAAATATCTCCACTTATATAGTAATCTCTATTCCTTTCATATGATATCTTTGCTAAAGTATTTCCTATAACCATATAGTTATAATCTTCAAATATTAGATGCATTTCGTTATTTACCAATCTATTTACAAATTCTTGATCAATATAATCTAATTGTTCTATAAAAGGTGATGGTGCAATTAATCTAAATCTTGTATCATATGTATTTACATGATTACAAAAATCTACTAATAGATTTTTTTCATCACCTTCTTCATCATATATTTTTACTAAATTATATGCATGCCCTGATGATTTTTCATCACCTGTTTTTATTGTTCCAATTACCAAGAAACTATCAATTCCAAAAAAACTCAAAATATTCTGAGCCATTATAGAGTATTCTGTACAAAGAGCATTTCCTTTACCTTTAAACCAAGAAAGCCCATGTTCATTAATTGGATTTATATTTTTCCCATAGTTATCTACTAGTAATTTAAACATCTCGCTTCTTCCTATTTGTTCAAAAAATCCAAAATACTCTTTCAGAAAGTCTAATAAATACTCAAACAATTCATACTCATTAGATATTTCAATTTTAGAAATATATTTACAAAAATCCTTTATATAATCATGATTATCTATATAGTAGTAATTTCCATCATTGGATATATTTCCATCACCATCATAAATCATTCCATATATTATTTTTGTGTTTTCCTTAATATAACCTGAGTGAAAGCATCTCATTTCTATGCCATAGCTTCTACCAGACTCGGTTGTCTCAACCTCTTTTTTTATTGTGTTATTATCTGCTTTATAACCAATAAAATCATTTTCACTTGTTTTTCCGTCGTCTAGATATTTTACTCTTTGTTCTACCAAGTAATCTATTTCAAAATCGGATAAATTTATTAATTCATTATAAAAATCCATATTAATCAGTTCTTTCTAATACCTTTATTTTTCCTTGAAATAAAATTTCTTTTGTTAAATAATCCATATCTGTTTTGAAGGGAGCTTCCCAATATTTATAACAATTCTTTTTTATTTCATCATATTCTCTTTCTTCTTCACCACATAGAAAATTATCGCTGCTTTCAAATATTATTCCTGTTGCGGATACCCGATATATCTTTCCTGGAATTTGACCTATCCAATATGGAAGTGTTGTATCATCACATAACCATATACAGTGAAATCTGCTAATTATCCCTGGATATTTTTCTTTTCTTATTTCTTCTAAGTCAATTTCTCTTCTAAAGATAGGATCATTGGATAGCAATGCACCTTCCCTATCTAATCCTTCCATTTCATTACCGAATAAACTATCATAATTATTATTTATTTCAAAGCAATTTCCTACATTCCACAAATTACTATGAAAGAATTTATCATCATGTATATGAAATAATTCTAAATTCTTTATTTTTTTCATACTATCTTCCCCTGTAGCACTATATTATACAACATTTCATTAATAAATAAAATAATAATAGTTCTTTGCACTTATATT
This sequence comes from uncultured Erysipelotrichaceae bacterium, assembly GCA_902768065.1. Next base: position 14,815 of record CACXJP010000044.1, on the reverse strand, counting down.
TTTTCCTTATGTTATAATTAAAATATAGGAGATGTTGATTTTATGAAGTGTAACAGATGTGGTAGAGATGTGGATGAAAGTTCATTTTGCATATATTGTGGAAATAACTTAAAAGATAACTATAGAAAAAAAAGGAGCAATTGATTCAGACTAAAGCTGATAAACAATTGATTGAAACTAAAGATAATAATGTTCAAGCAATTGAAAACAATGGTGATGATGAGTATGTTGATAATACTCTTTTGGTAGCTGGTATAGTCACTTTACTTGAACTTCCGTTTATTATTTATGGAATAATAATGACTTTACACTATTCTTCAAAAGCCAATAGCCCATCAGTTGAATTTTTTGGACCAATACCAGAATTAATTGACGCTTCAGTAAATTATTTTACAGTTGGAGTAGCAATTTTAATACCTATTCTAATTATCATTGTAGGAGGATTAACAGGAATATTTAAAAGCAAAAAAGTTAAAAAATAGTTGCCAAATAATTCTTTTCTAATATTTATCAAAAAAGACTATACATTTCTTGTATAGTCTTTATTTTTCTATGGTGTCCCGGGCGGGAATCGAACCCACAATTAAGCTTTAGGAGAGCTTTGTTATATCCATTTAACTACCAGGACAGATATTTGCCTTAATAGGCAAATATTATTCATATTGGCACTTTGCGCCATTTTTCTCATATATTTCTTTTAATTTTTTTATTTTTAACTTGTTATTTTTAATATATGTTTTTTCTCCTTCAATTTCTTTATATTTCTTCATATCAATTTTATCATACTCAATTATTGTATTAATAACAAGCTTATTTTCTTTTTGAGTTATATTTGTCTTGTAGTATTTTAAAGTTTTGTATTTCTTTATGAATTCTTCCATTGAATCTTTATATGTCTTTAACAATTCTTTATCTTCTGATTCAATTACTTCTTTAGTTTCTAATTTTGTAACATTTCTTAATCTAAAGTCCATTTTATAACTCAGAGAACTAATCATTACTTTAGAATTGTTTTTATAGTTGCATACTAGTTTTCCGTTAATTGGACCCATCTTTATCCTAACAATAACAAGTAATCCTATTAATATTATTATTAATGTTATAATTAAGGCTTTATTTTTTTTAACAAAATTTTTTATTTCATCTTTCATACTACTATACCTCTTGAATAACTGTAATTATCATTGGTTTTGATTCTGTTTGTTTGTAAAAGAACTTTCCTAAGATGTCTCTTACATCATTCTTTATTTTTGAATAGTCAACTCTTTTTGAATTAATTTCAATACTTGATTCAATAACTTCTTTTGATATGGCTTTTGTTTCTTCAAGTAAATCTTGACTTTCCTTAACATAGATAAATCCTCTTGTTAGTATTTCAGGTCCACCTACTATTTCTTTTGTTTCTTTATCAAGAGTACAACTAATTATTACAATACCATTTTCTCCTAGCATTTCTCTATCTTTTAATACAAGGTTTCCAATATCTCCTTGGCTATTTCCATCAATTAAAACTTCATCTGTTTCTATTCTTTCAATTGAGTTTATATTTTCTTTGTTATCAATTTCAAATATATCTCCATTTAATTTTAGAATTATATTTTCTTTTGGAATTCCTAATTCTTCTGCTATTTCTCCGTTAGTATATTGATTTCTGTATCTCCTTTTACTGGGAAGAAATACTTTGGATTCATTAAATTGATCATTAACATTAAGTCTTCTCTTGATGCATGGTGTAATAAATGTCTCTTACTTGATAAGCATACTGCATCAGCTCCAAGCATAGCAATCTCATCCATTATAACAGCTAATCTTTTTTCTATTCCTGGATATGATGGTTCAGTAATAAAAATTGTATCTGTTTCTTTAATTCTTATGAACTTATCAAATCCCTTAATAATTCTTTCCAAATTAGCAAATGGTTTTTCTTTTTCATCTGATATCAATACTAAAGCATTCTTACTTTCTAAATCTGCTAGAGTACCAATTTGATTTTTATCTAATTGTAAATAACCATCATTTATTCCACTATAAATAACTTCTTGTAGTTGTTTACCCATAATAACAATTTTTCTATTTGTCTTTGATGCTTCGTTAAATATCTCTTGCATTCTATAGAAGTGAGCAGGAAATATTGTAGCTATTATTCTTTCTTTAGATTTATTTAAAACCTCTCTAATAAAATCACTCACTCTATTATTTGGACTAGTATGTCCTTTTTTATCAGCATAGAATGATTCACATAATAAGCATAATACCCCTTGTTTTCCTACATAAGCAAGTTTTCCAATATCAGTTTTATATGATCCTTGCATTGTTGAATCAAATACAAAGTCTCCTGTATAAACAATTGCTCCATCTGGAGTATATAATACAAAGCATACAGCATCTGGTATTGAATGAGTTACACTTATTGGGAATACTGAATTCTTTCCGAAATCAATTTTAACATGTGGTTTTATCTCAATTAATTTTACATCATTAATAATGTCTTTAGAAATATCTTTCTTCATTATATCTAAAGTTAATTTTGTACCGTATATTGGTATTTCAGGTAATACTTCTAATATATCTGGAACTGCCCCCATATTACTTTCATGTCCATGTGTTAAAAAAATACCTTTTACATTTTTTCTATTCTTAATTAAATAATCAAAGTTTGGAATTATATAATCTATTCCTAAATTAATATCATTATCATACTTTAGTCCGGCATCAAATACAAAAATATCTTCATCTACTTTTACAACATACATATTTTTTCCATTTTCATTTAATCCGCCTAAAGCAAATATTTTTATTTTACTCATATTTTCTCCTTTCTTATTATTTATTTCATCTTATATAAATTATATCACAATAAAGACAATAAAACCTCTTAGTTTTATCATAAATATTAATTTTTACCGATATAAACAATATACACAAACGAATAAACAGCAGTATCATTATATCAAAAATAACAAAAAAAGAAAAGATATTTTATCTTTTCTATATATTATAGGCAAGTTTATATTGTCTTTGTTCTGCTGGTTTATCAAAACTCAATCTATATTTTCTAGATCCAAGTAGGTGTTCTTCTTTGATTGATGTAGGTTTTTCATCACCTAATTGATCAGTCATATTTACTTCAAAGTATCTTTCTCTTATTATTCCAGGCATTCCTTCTTGTGATAACTTGTATTTTTTATGATATACTTCAGCTTCCATCATTTGATCTACTGAAATATTAATACCATTTTCTGATAGCATTTGTGATAGTAATATTAATTCAATATAGGCTCTTTCTTTATAGTTCAATCCTGATATCTTTGTTTTTATTGAAGCTTTTGCTATATCTAGAGATGCCCAAAATCCAAAGTTTGTTCCTATTGATATTAAACTTCTAACGAGAGCTTCTTCTGGTGGCTCTGCTCCTGTAATTGCTAAGGCAAGATGAGTTGCTGGTATAACTGATCCCACCACATCATATATCTTATTTACTCGAAACCATCTTCTTACATTATGTTGTCCTCTTGCTTCATATGTTTTATCTAGAACATCAAAATTAATATCTAAATGTCTCATTTTATTTTCTCCCCTTTACACTTTCCTTTCAACAAATCCAGCATATTATAACATATTTTTTGTATTTTTTCAAGATATATATGAGTGTAAAAAGAAAACAGCAAGTAATTTGCTGTTATTATCTATAATTAAATCTGTTCCTCACGTCTTTCTTTTCTTCTTCATTATTATATGTTCTTGGAATATAGTCATCTATCATTTCTTCTACTTTGTTATTTATCTCACTTGCTCTAAATGATGCAATTCCATTCATATAATCATATGCCATATCAGCAGTATAGTCTGTTGAACACATATTTAGAATTTGAATTAGACTTGGAGTTATTTCATAACCAAATATCTCCTGTTTACTTTTTAAAAGTATAATTAGCGATTCTAATCTCTTATCATCATTAATTATTTGGCTATCTTGAATTATTCTTTTATTTTCTCTATCTCTTCCACGATAAGTTAAATAACCCGGTAAGATAAAATCATGAAGAATAATATCATATAATCTAAGTGCTTCATACATTTTAATTGTATATTTTTTTTCTTCACTCTCATCAAAATTATATTTTTCGGAAGCAAATTCGTGAATTCTATCTTTTATCTCATCAGTATCTGTTAATTCTTTTAATTCATTTAAATCCTTGGCATACTCTTCATTACTAAAGAATATTTTACATAGTATCATATGATTATCAGCACAATTTTGTTGATTAACTTTATTGAATTGTTCAATTGCATTTGATGTTTTTGCTGTTTCTTTTCTTAGTTTAAATCTATTAATAAAAGAACTTGTATTTAATGCAACCTCAGATAATGGTTGTCCAACATTAATTGATTTAATAATGTAATAATACAATGGAGTGTATTCAGTATCTTCTTCTATTTTTTTACTGCATAATTTAATTAATTCATTTTTTATATAGTCTTCATATTCATTAATAATAAAAGTAGCTTCATAAGATTCACCACTAAAGCTAGCAAGATATCCTGATGCAACTGCAGTAAAAGAATTAATATTAACTCCTAATATACCAAACAAATATGTTGCATTAGCAAGGGATGCTATACTCTTTTCATTTGGAGTTAATGTCATAACATCATTTATACCAAATAAATGGTCATAATCTTGTCTTCCTAAAGTATATTTTCCATCTTTTCTTTCTAATTTTGTATCTTTAAGTTCATCAAAAAACATCAGCAATCAACTCCTATAATGAAATTTTATCATTATTTGTATCAAGTTGCAATCTATTAATCTCTTCTTTTTGAAAGTTCAATTAACTTTTTCCATAATAGTGGTCCTACTATTCCATTTATATCAAAATTATAATCTTTTTGAACCTTTTTTATTGACCTTTCTGTTAATTCATCAAAAACTCCAGTTACCTTTATTCCTGGTATAGATTTATCATATCTACATATAGCAAGTAATAGTTTTTGTAAACGTCTTATATCATTGCCAGATTGACCTCTTACTAAGAAGTAATCAGGATACAATTCTTCTTTCAGGCTATCTGGAAGAGACTTTAGAATTTGATTATATGAATTTTTTAAAACTTGCCAGTCACTATATGTAAATATTCCAGTTATGGGAAGACTATATTTTTGTTGAAAGGCTTTTACCATTGATATTGTATTATCATTATAAATGGAATTTGTTGGGAGATGAGGTATATCTTTATCAAAGAATGATAAAGCAGTTAAATAATAATGAATATATTCCACTTCTATTCCAGTATCACCATACTCTAATTTATCAGTGTAGAGGAATGTAACCTCATCTTCTGTAAGACCTTCTGAATATAAATCAGATAGTTTTTTAACACTTGTATAAATATATTTAATCTTATACCATGTTGCTTTATTAACTATACCCGTCTCGGGTAAATTAAATATTTCTTGAAATTTCTTAACTGCCGCAACTGTTTCATCATCATAAATTCCTAAAGTATTTTTTATGTCTGGGATTGCTGGATAATTTTTCTTAATTCTTCTTAAATCTCTTTGAATTGCAAGTACTGGATTACCTGCACTACCCATTCCTATTTCATATCCCGGGTAACCAGCTGTATTATCGCCAACAGGGGCATCTTCTTTTATACTTATGTCATTGCCATAGTAATATTTTAGTATTTGGATTGGTGTCTTTCCTTGATTAGCTAGGGATACACTTCCCCATTGAGATAGACCGTTGCATGTTTTCACTCTTCCATCACAATATGTTGTAAAATATGGTTGTATTTGATTTCCTTTTACTACATAATTATTAAATATTTCTTCTGATATATTTTCTATATTTTCATAAACTGATCTATTTTCAGTATATTTTTGATCATATGCTGGTAATGAAGTTATATCAAAATTATATCCTTTAGAACGATACCATTCATTATAAATTCTATTCATTGCGAAGGATATAATTGTATAGATGTTTGCTATTAAAGCATTTTTTGGCCAGGTTGGATATAATTCAGATGAGGCTACATTTGCAATATATTCTGTAAATGGTATTGTAATATTTTTTACATTTTCACTAGGAGCACCTAAATGAACAGTAATATTATTTGGTACTATTGGATATCTTATTGCCATTTCATATTACCTGCTTCCAATGTCTTTGGTGGTACATTTATATTTTGAACTACACATACATCTTCATACATACTAATCTTATATGTTTTATCTATATTATCTCTTGGATATATTGCTTCTATTTCATATATTATTTCCTTTGGAATTACTAAGTTATCTAATACAACCTTTGGTGTTGGAAGTTTTACTTTATTTATTAATCCTGATGAGTTAGTTTCTCCTTCAAAGAAAATTAAATCATTATCTTCGAATCTTGTCTTTATTATTATTCTCATTCCTTCTATTGGTAGAGCTTCATTTGCTTGATAAGCTCTTATTTTAAGATATCCATATGAAGGATTATCTTTTTTAAATCTCTTATATAAATCTGAATTAATAAAATTTATATCCTTTACATTATAAATAATTATTCCTCCTCTATATAATTAGTTCTTGTCCAATGGACAAGGCATTTGTTTTTAAATTATTCTTTTTTATAATACTATCCACTGTAGTATTAAATTTCTTAGCTATACTATACAAAGTATCTCCCTTTTTAACTATATATTTTATTGATGAAGTTTCTTGGTAATCTTCTCCAAAACACTCTTCAATTTCTGACGATGGTACTCTTAATTTTAGATTTTGGCCTAAAGATAAATTATTATTTACTAACGCATTATCTTTTTTTATTGTGTCAATAGCAAGATTAAAATCTTTAGCAATAGAATATAGAGTATCTCCTTTCTTTACTACATAATTAATATATTGTGGGAGATACATATCTTCTTCTTTAGTATACATTTCTGGTATTCTAAGTACCTGTCCAATTGAAAGATTGGGACTTTTTAAGTAATTTAAATCTATTATTTTTGATACCGTCGTATTATATTTTTTTGCAATATTATATAGAGTATCTCCTTTTTGAACTGTATACATAAACATATTATTTGGATTAATTCCATTTTTATCTGGTATTTTTAATACTTGTCCAATTTGAAGTGTTTTTGCATCGACTTTATTTAATTCAGCAAGTTCTGTTACAGATACACCATATTGATTACTTATTCCATAGAGTGTATCTCCTCTTTTTACTGTATAAGTTTGTATTCATATCACCTCTATTAATTATATGCTAATAAATAAAAAAACATTTCTAAAAATGTTTTTTTAATAATTTTTTTTCAGAATCTTCTTCTAAATTTTTATTTATTTGATAAAGAACATCATTATAATATTCATTGTCACTTATAAATAAATGATGTGCTCCTTTTAAATTTATATTTTTTGTATCAAAATATTGGGGAATAATATCTTCACTACTTAACGGAACAAACCCATCAGATGATTTATTCATAAACAAATCATTTATAATACACATCCCTACTCCAATATAATTTCCAGTTATTAATGCTCTTTTTAAAGTAGAATCATCAATGCCAGTTGTAAAATTATGAAATCTATTTATTGATTTGATTGCATCTATATTGTCATTATGCATAAGATTTTTTATTAAGTTTTCATCATAATTTTTAAGTTTATTATCTGGAATACCATTTGGTAGAGAAATATCATAATCCATATGGGAATTACTTGATATACCTTCATAAAATTTAATTAACCAACTATAGACGTTTGTGGCTAGTGTTTTATTTGGTATATGTCTATCTATAAATAATTTTATATCATTATAAATAAATTTGGGTGATGCCATTTTTGTTCCTAAATATGGTGTAGCTATATCATATAAATTTATTTTACCACGATTATTAATATCTATATATTTAATCATGTTAAAAAACATAACTCCACTTTTAGAATAACCTAATATATTAACAGAATTACAATCATCTCTATTACATATATTATTTATATAATTGGCTAAAATTATGCCATCCTCTTTTAAAGGAGCATCCTTATCTAGCATTACAAATTTAATAATAATATTGTGATTCTTACTTTTAAAGTAATTTATTATATTATTAACATATGCCTGTTTTTCTTTAATATTATATGCATCCCTTGAATGATTTTCAACTCTTGACCCATAACAATAAATAATATAATCATATTTAGTACTATCATTATTTCTAATATACTCATAATTTGCTACTGCAAGAGAAATATCATTATTTTCATTGTTACCGAAAATCCATTTATTATCATCTAAATTATATTTTCCAATAACTTCTATATTTCCCATTTTACGTACCATCTCCAATTAATTTCGTTATTATATTATATTTATTTAATTTTTACAATTAATTGTTACTATTATACTTACATAAAAATGATGGTCTATGTCCCCCTGTTTTTATTGCTTTATTTGTAACTTTTATTTTATCGCTTATTTTTCTTCTAAAGGCTGAATTAATTAATTTTTTTCCTAATAAAAGTTCATATACTTGTTTTAATTCTCCTATTGTAAATAAGCTGGGCATCAAATGAAAGATAATATCCGTGTTTTCTACTTTATTATGTAATTCCATTAGAGTTGAAGCAATAATTTTATCGTGGTCAAAAGCTAATTTTTTATCTATTAATATATATTCATTTACATTTGTTAAGATATCAATTGATTGTTTTTTTACTGAGAAGTGGATTTTTTCTGTATCGTTAGATAGATTAATAATTATTTTATCATTTTCTTCTTCCATTTCTATATCAAACCAGGCAGCGTTTTCACTTAAGTTTTTGTTTATTAAAGTTCTATCTATTAAAGCCATATAAGTTGTAGATATGATTCTTCCACGTGGATCTCTATCTAAATCATCATTAACAGATATTTGTTGAAGATAAACACTTTCTAGATTAGTCTCTTTTTTTAATATTCTTATAGTTGCTTCTTTACTTGTTTCATCTTCTTCTACAAAGCCTCCTGGTAGGCACCATTTATCTTTATCTGGTTCTTTAGTTCTTTTTACTAAAAGTACACTTAGATATTTTTTAGGAAGTGAACGGAGGTTATTATCTCTTCTACTGTCCACTCCAAATATTACTAAATCATTTGCATATCTAAAGCTCATTTTTTCACCCTACCTTTTTATATATTGTTTATACCTATATTCTTCTAATAATTTTTTTTGTATGGAAACTGGAACATATTCACTTTTTATATCTGTTTCTGCTCCACAATCTATACATTTAAATGTGTAAAATATTTCATGCTCTCCACTATAATCATAATGATGAGTTAAATATATATCATCTTTTTCAATTAATAATCTTGCACCACAGCCACAGCCACCATTTCCTTTTCCTGTACATTTTACTTCCATACTCCATCCTTGACCTTTTTCTAATAATTTCATATTATTCCTCTACTTTCTTTGATTTTACAAATCCCTTGTTTTTTTCATTCTCTTTTGCAGGTTTAAGAACTATTGTAGCACCATTTCCATTTGGTTTAATTCTATCTACACTAAGATGTTCTTCAGAAAAAATTTCATTAAGTTGAATATAAAGAGCATTTTTAATTTCAATATTTGATAATTCTTCTTGCATTACTATAGGATGAAGTAAATTTAATTCATCGAATACTTTACTTCTCTTTAATGTACCACTAAATTCGTAATAAGTTATCCATTCATCTGAAAATAATGCCATAGATCGATATTTCTTGTCAGATGGTCTTAATGTAACTTTTATATCATATCCTTCATACTCCTTTCTATAATATTTTTCCAAAATAGTAGCAAGATTAATATAACTTATGTTTGCAGTCATTTTAGCACCTCCCACATAGTTACATTTTAATACTAAGTTACTTAAAAGTCAATATCTTTGTATCATTTTTATACTAAGTTATTTTAAAAATAAAACTCAGATTAATTCTGAGTCTTCTTTATACTAAATATTAGCTTTCTATATTCAATAAATTCCTTATTCTTTTTATCAATTGAAAGGACAAACATTATTCTTCCATATAAAGAATTTAAATAATAATCTTTTTCTTCATCAATAACTTTTAAATGTTCATCTAATCCATATTTTTTTATATAATAAATTTCTTGTCTTATTTTTTTTCGATATTTTATGTCTACTTGAAGTTTTTCATTTACTACAATTCCTGTTATTTTTTGTTTTCTAGAATTATTAATTAAATGAATTTTTTCATTATTTAATTCTAAATTATATTTATATAGATTTTCTCTAATAAATCTTATTATATCTTTATTATATTCATTCATTGAAAATGTCATATCATCGGAATATCTTGTATAATTAATATTTCTTTGTTTACACCAATTACCTACTTTATAATCAAAATCTCTTAATACAAGATTTGATAAATATGGGGATGTTGGAGCTCCTTGAGGAAGATAATCATTATACGTTGTCAAGTGAGCTAAAAGTCCACATATTCTATCCGAAAAGCCATATTCTCTAAATATATTATATATATCAACATATGAAATGTTTTCGAAAAATTTTGATATATCTAATTTTAATATATAATTATGACTTTTGTGAATTTTTACATTATCAATCAAATGTATATTTTTAATGTATGCTTTTGCATAAATTGATGTTTTTTTTTCATATAAAACATTTAATATATTATGTTGAATGCATTTTAATTCTTTATATGGACTTAAAATGTTTCTTTTTTTACCATTTCTTTTCTTTATTTCAAATTTCCTATAATATTTTTCTATATTGTTACTTATGATATATAGTTTTTTTATTTTTTCATTATCAGATAATTTATTATTAAAAGAAAAAAGAGATAATAAGAATTCTTTCTCACTTGAATTCATTTTATTACCTCCTTTTAGCAATGCTAAAGATATTGTATAATTTGAGCGTACTTTTACTAAATAGGATTTAGATAAGATACGTGAAAATAATACAATAATAATACTTAGTTAATATTGTCCCTTAACGACTCGTTAAAGTAGGATAAAATCCAATCACCATTGCTTGAATACATTATAACATAATTTTATTTTTTTACAGCAAGTTTTTCTAAGGCAACCTTTGCTGCTTCTTGTTCTGCTTCTTTTTTACTCGAACCAATTCCTGTACCATAAACAATATCTTCAATAATAGCATTAACTGTAAACGTTTTATTATGAGCTGGACCTTCTTCATTAACTATTACATATTCAATACTTTTTTGTTCTGTTTGAACAAATTCTTGTAGACTACTCTTATAATCACTAAAGAATGATATATTTGGATTTTCAATATATGGAACAATTATTCTTAAGATAACATTTCTTACTGTTGAATAACCTAAGTCAAGATATATTGCCCCCATAAGAGCTTCAAATATATCAGCAACTATAGCTTTCTTAACAGGTTCTCCATCTTTTGTTTCTCCATGTCCAACTAAAATATATTTCTGTAATCCTAAATCAGTAGCATATGAATAATTTGCATTCTCACATACATAATTTGCTCTTACTTTAGTCATTTCGCCTTCTGTTTCCTTATGATTAGTATATAAATAATCTGCGACTACTAAGTCTAATACTGCATCACCAAGAAATTCTAGTCTTTCATAGTCATTTTTTACTTTGTGTTCGTTTACATATGAACTATGAGAAAAAGCTGTTTTATATAATTCTTTATCTTTTGGTTTGATTTTTAATTTTTTAAATAATTCTTCCATTTAAATCACCTATTTAATTATAACAAAAATAATATAAGTATTAAAGAAATATTTTCTTATACTTTTTATTCAAGTCTTGTAAAAAATATAAAAAAATAGTAAAATTAGATTGGTGATAGTATGAAAAAAGTGCTTATTTCTATCATTAATTTATATCAAAAAATGCCTTTATCATCTCATGGGTTATGTAGATTTCAACCTACATGTTCTGAGTATGCTAAAGAAAGTATAAATACATATGGATCAATTAAAGGTAGCTTTATGGCTATTAAAAGAATCTTAAGATGTAATCCATTTGGTTCTTATGGTTATGATCCTGTACCTTTAAAGGAGGAAATTAATGAAAAAAATTAAATATTTAATTATGTTGGTGATGATTTTACCAATAATTATGATCTGTTCTGGATGTAGTAATGATAGTATGGATAATATTGAAATAATAGTTACAAATTATCCTTGTGAATATATTACAAAGAAAATATATGATAAACATGCTACTATAACTTCTATATATCCTGATGGTGTTGATATAAACAATTATAAAATAAGTAGTAAGCAAAAACATGACTTTGCTAATAAAGATTTATTTATATATAATGGTTTGTTGGAAAAAGAAAGAAACTTAGCAGTTGATTTACTTGAAATAAATCCTGATTTAAAAATAATCGATACTGCTTATGTGTTAGAAACTGATTATTCACCTGAAGAATTATGGTTAAATCCATCTTCACTACTTATGATGAGTCAAAATGTTAGACTTGGATTAGAAGAATATATAAATAGTAATTATCTAAAAAAAGAAGTTGATGAAGCATATAATGAACTTAAAATAGAATTATCTGAATTAGATGCTCAATATAGAGTTGCAGTTGATTCTACTGATGATAAAACTATAGTTGTTGCAGATTCTGCATTAAAGTATTTAGAAAAGTTTGGATTGAATGTTATATGTATAGATACTGATGCTTCACAAAAAGATATTTCAAATGCATATAATGCTATTGAAACTGAAGGTGTTAGTTATATTATTACTTTTGCTGGTTCTGAAGATAATGATAATGTAAAAGCAATTATGAAAAATAATACTTCTATTAAGAAGATTGAACTAAATAAGTTAGATATTTTATCTGATGAACAAAGAAGTAATGGTGATAATTACTTAACAATTATGAGAGAAAATCTAGAATTGATCAAAAAAGAATTATATCAATAAAAAAAGTCCTTAATAAAGGGCTTTTCTTTTTAATCTTTTTACTAATAAATTTGAATTATATTCATCTACTTCTGTAGCTTCTTTTTTTACTATATCATTTATTCTTTCTTGCCATCCATCTATATGACAATATCTTTTTACTCTTGGATCTTTTTGAAGTTTTTGTTTACTTAATTTTGATAGATTTTCAAAATCACATACTGACATAATATATATAGCATTTCCTTTAGCAGTATATGGTCTATTTTCATCATATTCCATATCTAATATTACTTGACCATTCTTATAGATATAACCTATGTATCCTTTATACTTTCCTAGTCCAATTACCTTAGCAATATAGTTTGTTGATTCATAAAATGAATTCTTTTCTTTTCCTATTTTTCGTAATTCTTCTATATCTTTGTAGTTCATAATTGTAATTCTTGTTGTTTTTTGTTGTTGAGTGACTTTTTTATAGTCTCTTCCCTTAGGAATAAGAACCCAATCTACTTCTCTATTATCTTTATTTAATCTATCTCTTATTCTATCTACTCTATTTAATACTGTATCTATATTTATTTCTACATTATTATCTGTGTGTATTTTAACTCCTCGATCTATTTTTGGATTTCTTAAATACATTACTACTTTCTTCAAATATTCATTAATCTCTTCTCTATCATTACTTGTCTCACATACTAACAAATAGTTATGTATCATAAATAAAGCTAACTTATCTAAATTTATATATTTCTTTATTAAATGATTAAATGTGGTATTTTCATATTTTTCTCTTAATTTATTTCTATTTTTTACATATCTACTATACATATCTACTTGAGTATTTATAAAATTTTGGAGATTCTTTTTTAAGGCACAACTATAGTAATAATGTTCTCCATCAGTATGTCTTTGTGGATCTCTCTTTTTAAACTTTTGGAGACTATTATAATAATTTCTTCCATCTATTAAATCTTTGTAAAGTAATGGAAAATGTTCTCTTAGATCTCTTTCTCTTCTTATCTTTTTTAGGAAGTCTATTCTATTTAATAAAATAGTAGTCAACTCATCATCTGTTACTTTATCTAAATTTACGTCTACATTTAATAATTGTATTAATCTTTCAATAAAGAATTCATAAGATGGTTTAACAGCTCCAATAAATTGATTTTCGTCACAATAAACTGCAAGTGAAGATACAAAATCATCATTAAATTTCTTGTATTTAAAAACATCATGAATATTTTCTCTATTTCTTAGAGAAATTTCATTAAATATTTCAAATGCTAGTTTTGGGTTAATACTACATTCTCTAATCATAGATTTTAATGAAAATTCTATGGTTTTTTTCTTCATACTACCAATCCCCTCTTTGATGACTGTATATTATACCACAAAACCAAAAAAAAATAAAGAGTAAACTCTTTATTTATTACCATATTTGTCCCAATAGTTAGATTGAGCATTACTTCCTCTGCTTGCTCCCTCACTTTCTGCATCAGCAGGTATTTCAAAATCAGTTGTCCATTTGTAGGCTGCTTGATATGCTCCATCTGCAGTATTTGGTACATTCATTAATGTATCATATACTCCTGAGTAATTATTTTTTAATTCTGAAACTAAGTATTGACCTTGTCCTTCAATAGATGATGCATCTAGATTATTCTTGTCACAATATGACTCTAGGCTATCCCATCTTCCTTCATGCCATTGACATATACCATATGATGTTCCTCCATCACCTAATGCTTCAGTGTCAAATCCTGATTCACGTTCAATGTTTGCAAGTATACCACAAATTGCAGCATCGTTAAATCCTTGAGATGATAGATAATTGTATAGTTTTTCTTCATTATTATCTCCGCTAAAATTAGCTG
>CACXJP010000043.1 GCA_902768065.1 uncultured Erysipelotrichaceae bacterium | reverse complement strand
TTGATATGCAGGATTAATAAGATTAAGATGCGTTTGTTCTACTTCTTTTGTTTCTCCTTCTGGTACAGGTGCTTTTTCATTTGCATTAATCTTCTTTAACTCATCAATATTTTTAATTGTTGGTTTTTCTGCTTCTTCAATTTCATTACCATTACTAATTTTAACTTTTTTCTTAAAGAAACCATTTTCATCTTCTTCTTCAGTTTCTGGCTTATCTTTTGATTTCCTTTCTTTTATTTCTTTTACAGTTGATAATCTGTTAGTTACAAATTCGCTTATTGAGAATCCAGTGAATAGACATAATCCAATTACTACAAATGCAACTGAAACAATTTTCATTCCTAAAATTGAGAATAACTTTGAGAATAGTAATGCAAATATTCCCCCAATAAATCCTCCACCTACTGAAATAGATTCACTTATTGATCCTGTTTGCATTATACTATTGAATCCTTTTGATAATTCATTAAGTGTTTCTCTAAATATTAAACTTGCGTTTCCATCATTTTGAGATATGGCCATTCTCCTTTAAAAAATGTATATATACCTACTATCAACAAAAGTATTAACGTAATCATATATGCAGATCCTGATGCAAAAACTGAAAATGATGCTATGAACCTACCTACTGGTCCTAGTTTTCCTAATCCAATGATTGATATTATTATTAATAAAACAGCATATACTTCTATTTTTAATTCTAATTTTTGTTTTTTTGTTGATTTTTTTCTTTTTCTCTTTGCCATATCTAATTCCTACCTTTGTAATCATTATACTACAAACAATATGTTTTTGACTATTGAAATACATAAATTTGTCATTAAAATTAACAGCTTTTTCGTATATTAAAACATCTAATTTCTTAGACGTTTATTTTTATATTATTTCACTATCCATTTCTATTTTTTTAGAGAAATCTTCTAATAGTAGTTTTGGGTTTTTAGCAATATATTCTGCTAATTGAATTGACTTAGCGAAATAAAAACCATCAGCAATTCTTTCATCAAGTGTTGCTATTATATCAACGTATTTCCTTCCCTTTTCTTCTCTTATCGTTCCAATCGTAATAACTATTGAATTTGTTCCATATTCATTCAAATGATGATATACAGAATTTGTTTTTATACTTCCTAAATTACTTAAAAGTATTGTGGCATAATTCGTATCACCTTTAGTTAATGAATCTGGAGTTAGACCTTTTCTATCTAAAAAGAAGACAATTTTTACAATAATAGATAAAACCCATTTTGGTAATGATGTAAATAGACCTAGAATTCCATCCATATCATTTGATCCTTCTTTTCTTACTTTAAACACATCTACAGCAACAGTTTTACTGTATGTCATAATATTATCTTTTGGTTTAATATCTACTGATATTATTCTTTCTTCTCCCTTATCACTTAATTTATTTTTAGCAATGAATGCAAAAGTAACCTTATTTCTTTCATATAATCTTTTGCTTTTTACGAATCTATTTAATGCTGGTCTATTATAAACTGTTTTTGCAAAACATGAAGATAAAGCATGAAAATAAGTCATTTTATAACCTAAATCTTTTTCATTTTGTTTATCAACAAACTTTACTAATTCAGTAATATCAATATCATATCTGCTTGAAACTTCTGCATCACATCTTTTTGGCATAATAAATGGTACAATTGCTTGAATTGTATCTTTAGGTTTAATCAATTTAGCATCTTTTCTTTTACTTGTAAATAATCCCATTAAACTTTCCTACTTTCTATTAATCTTAAATATTCTTTATATATTCTTTCAACTTCATCATCCCAAGTAATATATAAATCTTCATAAGCTTTTTCTGATACCTCTTTTAATTTCTTTTCATCACTTAATATTTCTTCTATTTTCTTTGCATATTTAATTGAATTATTTTCTTCAATATAACCATTTATATTATCTTTTATGTTATAAGAAGTTGCAGAGTTTTCCACAAATAACGTTGGTGTTTTTTGAGAGGCAGCTTCTATTTGGACTAATGAATTAGAGTCATACATAGAAGGGAATAATTGAAGATCTGCTCTTGCATAGTATTCTGCAAGTAATTCTCTATTTAATATTCTACCACATGTAATTACTTTATCATTTAACTTATATTTATCTATTTGTAAATTAAGAAATCTTTCATCTTGACCTGTTCCAATAAACAACATCTTATATTTTATATTTTTTATATGCCTTAACGCTTCAATTATTAACTCAATGTTTTTTAATTTATTAATTCTACCTACAAATATTAGTACTTTTTCATCCTTTTGAATATTATATATTTTATCTATTTTTTTATTAGATTTTTCTTTATCTTTTATTGGTTTCATATCAGTAGCATTATTAATCAATTTAGGCTTAGTTTTATAGCCATATTCTTTATAAAAAATATCTGCGATTGCTTTATTCATAGTCCAACATTCATCACATTTATTGAACATTTTAATAATATTCTTTGTTAATTGGTTTGCCATATAATTTGATTTTGTTGCTCTATAAAAATCCTGTCTATATTGACTATGGAATGTTGCTACTAGAGGGATATTATGTTTTATTGCATAATTAACACCCATTCTTCCTACTGTGAATGGAGAATGAACGTGTATTATATCCAATTTGATTCCACGAAGTTCACTTTTAAACTTTGTATCTAAATCAGGCATAGGCAAACTATAATCTATAAAAAATAAACCTAGAGATTTACATCTAATTACATTATATTCGAATTTTGTATCATCATATACTTCTCCTGGAGAAGATGGTGCGAAAACATAAACATTTGCATATTTACATAGCCTTTTAGCATAGTTATCTATTACTATTACTACTCCATCTATCATTGGATAAAATGTATCTACAAATAAACCTATGTTAATCTTATTCATGTAACCACCTATTCTAATGATACCATTATATACATTTTTTGACAAATTAAAAAGATAGCTTTACGCTACCTTTACAATTATATTATTATGCACGTGAAACATATTTTCCGTCAGCAGTTGAAACAATTATTGTTTCTCCTTCTTCGATAAATAATGGAACTCTTACCATTAATCCAGTTTCACATTCAGCATCTTTTAAGGCATTTGTAGTTGTATTACCTTTTACTGCTGGTTCAGTATGTGTAATTACTAATTCAACTTTATCTGGTAAATCTATTCCTAGGATTTCGCCTTCATAACTAGTAATGTATACTTCTAAATTTTCTTTTAATAATTTAGATTGATCTCCTATCTTACTTGCAGGTATCTCTAATTGTTCATATGATTCCATATTCATAAAATAGTAGATATCATTCATATTATATAGATATTGCATTAATTGTTTATTAATATGTGCAGTTGCAACTTTTACACCAGCATTAAATGTTTGTTCAAAGATTGCTCCTGTTCTTAAATTCTTTAATTTTGCTTTTACAATAGCTGCACCTTTTCCTGGTTTAACATGTTGAGTCTCCATTACAACATAAATATTTCCTTCATATTCAATTGTAATTCCATTTTTTAAATCATTTGTACTAATCATTTTACCACTCCTAAATTAAAAAATAAGTTTTTAACTTATTTTACTTCTTTTCTTTATGTACAGTGTGTTTTTTACATCTAGAACAATATCTGTTCATTTCAAGACGTTCAGTTGTATTTCTAACATTTTTTTGTACTCTATAATTTTCTTCTTTGCATTCACTACATACAAGAGTTTTATATTGTCTATTTCCTACTTTAGCCATTTTCCTTCCCTCCTTACACGCCTATAGGTATTATACCAAAATTTTCATATTTTGCAAAAGATTTTTAATAATTATAAGCATATTATTCATCTTTTTTATCATTATCTATTGTTTTTATGTCAATTTTGTCTTTTCTTTGTATTTTAAATTCTGCATGTTTTGGTTCTTTTAGTTTAACTTGTTTATTTCTTTGTATTTCTGTTTTCATAGATGGTAATAATATTAAGAACATTACTATAGCAATTAAAACAGATGAAATTATTATTTCCATATATTCCTCCAAAACTGGCATAATTATACCATATTATTTTTATTTTGGCAATTAATACCCATAAAGTTCACCATATTTTCTTGCGATTGCTTGTGTAAGGTGATATGTAACTAAACTATTATATTCAACTGATGTGTTTGGATGAGATGAATTTGGTGAAGTAACAACAATACTCATTTTAGGTTCTTCATATGGTGCATATCCAATAAATGTACTTGTTATTGTCTCAGTATCAATTACACCATTACCATCTGTATCAATAAAACTTTGTGATGTTCCTGTTTTACCTGCAGGTCTCATCCAACTATCCATATAGCCTACTCCATAACCGCCAGGACTATTTGTAACTGCGATAAAACCTTCTTTTACTCTATTCATAAATTCTGGTTCCGTATTTATTTTATTTAGAGATTTTCTCTCTATTTTCTCTTCTAGTGCTCCAATTTCATCAGTAGAACTTGATGAATGGATTTCTTTTAATAAATGTGGTTCTAGTCTATCTCCACCATTTGCTATTGTTGTAATATACTGAGAAAGTTGTATTGGAGTATATGTTTCATATTGTCCCATAACAAAATCAAGCAAATTTCCTGCAGCTTTATCTTTTGATGTATATCCATTACTTTCTACAGGAAGATCAATTCCTGTTTTTACTCCCAAGCCAAACGAATGATACATATTTCTATAAGTATCAAATGATTCTTGATTAAAATTCATTTTCATATTTCTAAAGTATTGTTGGCCATTTACACGAATGGCTATTTTAAATTGATATACATTACTACTTTTTGCTAAAGCAGTTATATCATTTATAACACCTAAATTATCTACTGATGAACATTTTTCTTTTACACCATCAACTTTAACGCATTCATCCAACATTGTTTCTCCAATATGAACTGCACCTGTATTATATCCTACTAACATTGAAGCACCTTTTACTACTGATCCTGGCATTATTGGTGATGTTAATATACTCGTTGTATTATCTACTATTTCACCATCAACTATCTTCTTACTAGCCATTGCAAGTATTTCACCAGTATTTGGATCTTGAATTATAACTGTTGAATGATCATAATATTCTGTATTTGGTTCTCCTTTAGTACTCATTACATATTCTGCAATTGTATCCTCAACTTCCTTTTGAAGATTAATATCAATACTTAATACGATATCTTTTCCTCTTTCTCCCTCTTTTATTAATCTCATTTCATGGGAATTAATTACTTCATATTTAGCTTTTATTCCATGAAGGTATTCTTCATATTCTTTTTCAATATAACTTATGCCAACCCTATCATTCAGACTATAACCTTTTTCAAGATAGTATTCTTTTTCTTCTGCTGGTATTCCTTGTGATGATGTTGATACTTTTCCTAATATTGTTTTAAATGTATCTCCATATGGATAAACTCTTTCCCAATCTATTCTGGTATTAAATCCTGGGAGAATACTAATATTCTCAGATACATAAGCGTATTCTTCATCTGTAACATCAGATTTAATTATCTTTTCTTCATATGTGTATCCTTTATTCATCAAATAATAAATATAAGCTATTTTTTGTTCTTCTTCAGATAGTGCTAATTTATCTTCACTAATTCTATTAATCTTATATTCATTTATATCTTTTTGAGTTATTTTTCTTTGTTTTAATTGTTCTCTATCTTTTTTTGTTATAAGAGATTGACAATAATCTTGGTCTTTACCACAAATGTATTCTCTTTTGTTTCTATCTGTTAATCGACTATAATCTATTGATATATGATTAGAAAGTATACTTGCTGTTTCTATCATTTCCTTAGATGATGTTTTTTTATCTTTTTGATATGTGATTGTTTTTAAAGATTTGTTATCTACAATAATATTATAATTTCTATCATAAATTCTTCCTCTAGGACTACTTGTTCCATATACTTCGGAATAATTTAAGACACTTAATTCTTTTTCATATTTTTTATTATTGATAAGCATGACAGATGTAAACTTTACCATAATTACTGAAAACAAAACAAGTATTATTAGTAAAAATAATACGAATCTACGATTTATAATTACTTCATAGTTTATCCTTTTCTTTGCCATCTTAGTCACCTAATAATAGTTTATCACATATTTATTATAAAAATTCATATAAATTTATTAGAGGTGATTTTATTTATAAAAATATAGTTAGAAATTATATAAATAATCTAAGTATTAATGATCTTGAAAAACTTGCTAATGAATATGATATTAAACATACAAATGAAGATTTAATTATTGTATATGATTTTATTAAATATAAATATAATGATCTACTTGATAAAAATATTAAAGTATTTGAAGAAATAAAAGATAAAATAAATCCTGTATTATATAAAAAACTACTTAATCTATATATTGATTATAAAAATAGATATTTATAAAAAAAAGAAAGTTTATATCTTTCTTTTTTTAATCATTTACTATTTTTTCTAATAGTTTGTTATCAAATTTTTTATTTCTAATCATTTCTATTTCATACTTATATGGAGGATATTTTTTATCTACATATGGAGTTTCTAGTATTTTTGGAATATCCTTTATTCTATCATTATAGATAATACTAATTAAGTTATCAAAGCCTATTGTTCCAAAGCCTATATTTTCATGTCTATCTTTATGAGAATTAATATCATTTTTAGAATCATTTATATGAATACAACCTATTTTATCAATACCTATTTCTTTTTCAAACAGATCTAAGTATTCATCAAATTTAGACATATCATATCCTGCATCATTTAAATGACAAGTATCAAGACATACTCCTATATGCTTTTTATCTTTTATCCCTTCTATTATCTGTTTTGTCTCTTCAATTGTTTTTCCTATTTCACTACCTTTTCCAGCCATTGTTTCCAAAAGAATTATAACATTATTACTATCTTTAATATTTTCTAGAGTTTCATTTATTCCTTTTACTATATTTGCAACACCTTGTTCTACACCTAAACCAACATGACTGCCTGGATGAAGTACCAAATATTTTATTCCAAGTTGATTAACTCTTTCTAATTCTTCTGTTAGAAAGTTTACTGAAAATTCGAAATTAGCTTCATTACACAAATTAATAATATATGGAGCATGTACTATTACCTTAGAATAATCCATATTCTTTTCTTTCATAATATTTAACGCCTCAAGGGTTAATCCATCTTCTATATTATTTCTTTTAGTATTTTGAGGGGCTCCCGTATAAAACATAAAAGTATTTGCATTATAACTTAGTGCTTCTTTAAGACTACCTAATAATTGAGTATCTTTTTTAAAACCAACATGACTTCCTATATATAGCATTTTAATCACCTAAATAAATTATAACACAATAAAAGGAGCTTTCGCTCCTTAATTATTATTTTAATTTACATTCAACATCAGTAGCTGCATGTGTTGATGTTGGTGCAGTAACAGTTAGCGATGTACTAACAGATGTTCTTGTAATAGAATCTTCTGCTGTTGCTGATACTATTCCATGTTTACCTGTATCAACAAGAGCAATCTTATATGTTGTTCTTGTTTTTTCTGTTTCTCCTGTACCACCTTGTTCTTTTGTCCATTCTACATATCCATTTACATCTGCATTACTCCATGATGATTTACCAACTTTTTCCATAATATCTTTAGTTTGTGTTCCAACATAATCAGTAGCTGCTGTATCGATTTTGAAGTAATATGTTCCATTTGGCATAGATCCAACTGTTTTCTCTGCAGTTCCACATTTTAATTCATCAGCTAAAACAGCATTTCTTACTGTAGTAATGTATTGCTTTGCTAATGTTGCATATGTATCCCTTCTTGAATTTTCAATTGTTCTTGATACTGCTGGAATTGCAACTAACATCAAGATACCCATAATTGTAATAACTGCAAGTAATTCTATTAATGTAAAACCTTTTTTTCCTAAACTTTTCATTTTCTCTCTCCTTCTATTTTTTATTACATTTTTATCATATCACATGATTTTTTTTTTTGCAACATTATTTTATCTTGTTTACATTTTTTACACATTTATATTATTCTATTTAAAGTCATATTCTATTGAACTACATACTATATCTGGTAAAGAGCTTCTTATTTTATCTCTTATTGCATCTGAATTATAATGGTAAAGATTTGTTATATCATCCCATTTATGAACGCCAAATAATCTCGGTTGATTTTTGAAGACATCTTTTTCTCTTTTTTCAATCTTGGAAGCAGGAGACATATTTATTCCATATAATTTACCGCCTTTTTTCTCTATTAATCTTACAAAGTATTGATAATCTATTTCTTCTCTACCATCGATATATTCTTTTTTCAGTTGAATTACAACAAATGATTCACTTTTATCATAAGATCCATCATTTGGTCCTTTTTTATAATCATCATTTTTATCTAAATATGATAATCTTAAAACTGTACAGTCTCCATCATATTCTAATTCTAACACTTTTGGTTCTGTTGTTGCTTTTACTCTCGCGGAATCCAACATTCTATTAGCGTCATCTAAAGTCATACTATTTTTGTTGTCTCTTAATATACCTGTAATGTTAGGTACTGCTATTCCTATTAATACTGAAAGTACAACTAACATTACTAATAATTCTACTAATGTGAATCCTTTTCTATTCATTCCATATCACTACCTTCATTTTGATTATAACACTTTTTGTTTTATTTTAATATTCTTTTTAGATTATTCTTTTCACTTATACTATTATGATTATTATCTTCAGAATTAAAAATATCATCATATTTGTATAAAATAAAACCTTCATATCCTTTAATGTTTCTAGAGTAAATTATCTCTTTCATAATTATATTATCATTGTATAGCCATTCTTCTTTTCCGAGTCCAGCATAATTATCATATTGCCCTGTCTTATAAAAAGCTAATGATACATAAAAATGAATATTATTATTTGTTTTTAATTTACGCCACTCATTAATTGTATCTATAAAGGGTTTATTACTATTTTGAAATCCATAATATATTTGAGGTGCAATAAAGTCTATATATTCTTCAGAAGATAACCATTTTTTTATATCTGCATAATTTTTATGATAATTATTATCTATATTACCATCAGGTGCTACTCCAAAAAGGACACTCTTTTCTTTACACTTTTTGTGTACTTTTTCAATCATATTATTCACTACTTCTAAATGGTATTCTTCTAAAGATTTATTATTAGTGTTTTGAAAATCTTTTATATCAATCTCATCACTTGGATAAAAATAATCATCAAAAAGTACTCCATTTATATTATAGTTTAATAATTCTTCTACTCCTGATACTATAAGATCTACTACCTCTTTTTTTGAAGGGTTATAATATATTCCATTATTAATATATATTGTATCTGTGTTTATATATTTATAGGCTGGATTACCTTCTTTTATTTCGTCAATATTTTCTGTAGTACTAATTCTATAAGGATTAATCCAGACAATTACTTTTATATTTTTTTTATTTGATTCTTCAATAAAAAATTTTAATACATCGTATGGATAATAATTATCACTTGATAAATATTTACTTATCGGATAGATTTTAGAATAGTATATTGCATCATTTGAGGGTCTTACTTGTAATACTATTGTATTTAAATTACTCTTTTTAATATTTTCTATCATTCTTATTATATTTTGTTTGCTAGTAGTCTCATCCTTATCTTTTAGATATTTACTTATTTCTATATAACTAATATATACTCCTCGTAATTCTTTTGTTTCTTGAGTTTCTTCATTTTTACTATTAAATATAATAATAGTAATTATTACCAATAAAAAAAATAGTATTTTTTTCATATAATCACCAATACTATTTTAAATAAATAATTATAAATAATATGTCATTTTATCTTATCTTTTTCTATTATATACAGATTATTATTCTGATAAAAGCAATAAAAGATATTGTCTATATCAATATTCTTACTTTCTAATTCTTTATTTATCCATTCTTCAGTTTTTCTTATTTGTGTTAGTGTTTCTAAATCTAATATTCCATTTATAATTACTGGTAGTGGATAAGCATTATCATTATCTGATTTTTTAAAAATAGAAAGTTTACCATTTACCTCTAGAATTGCATAATCAACTTCTTCTATGGATTTTATTGATTGAGTTCTCAATTGAACTAGTAAATCATCAATATTATATCTTTGCTTCAACATTTCCTTAAAATTTATTTTACCTCTATTAATAATTACTGATGGTTTTCCCTCTAAAATATCTCTTGTTACTTTGCTTTTTAATGAAATGCGCGATGATATTATTTGAAGTAAAACTATTATTATAATTGGAATTATAGACATATATATTGATTCTTTATAATTCTCAACTGAGATTGCTACAAACTCTGCGATAAATAGTGAAACTATTAGATCTACTATTGATAACTCTCCTATTTCTCTTTTTCCCATTATTTTATACACAAATATAATCATTATATAAAACAATATGCTTCTATAAGATACAATCAGATATTTCATTTTCTCACCATTATTATTATCTCCAGTAATTATTTATTTATACAATTCATATTATTAATTGAGGTGTAATATGAAATATTTAAAAACTTGTTTAATATCTTTTATTGTAATTATTATTTGTATTTCTGTTCTATCTACTCTTTATTACTATAAGATTATAAATAATAATATTTTCAAAGTACTAAAGATTCTCTTACTTATTATTATCTTTATTATTAATGGATATAAAATAGAAAGAATATCTAATAAGAAAAGAAATAATATTATTATATCTTTTATTATTTCTTTAGTTCTAATTATAATTAATATTTGTTTTTCTAAGATATCTTATAAATTATTTATATATCTTACTATAATTATTAGTTCTAATTTATTAGGTAGTTTTATATTTATTAAAAGAAAAAAAAGAAGTTAAGCTTCTTTTTTCTTTTGTATTTTTCTAAGAACATATAGTAATACAATAAATAAAACTATAGATCCCATTATAATAAATATTGCGGTATTATCTTCTTCTTCGACTTCAATAACTTTATCTTCTGTACTTATTAATAATAAAGATTTCATATTATAATCGCAGTTATCATCATCTGGACATGTTATTTGACCTACAAAGTATAATATATCATTTGAAAACAAGAATTTATTTATTGAATAATAATCATTATTTATTTTTTTTATCTTATTTTCTATTTCACCTGATGTATTTATTCTAGTTATTTCTATACTGTCATCATTATCATTTATATACATTATTAAGTATGCTTTTTCTTCTTCTGCTAATGTTTGCATCTCTAATAGTTTTTCATCATTAACTGGAATATTTCCTATTGTTTCCCACTCTTCAGTATTATCATTAATACTATATTTAATAACATAGTATGATGTTGTCTTATCATTTTTTAATTTTACATTATGATTAAATCCATATAGTAAATAACTATCTTTTGTATCTAATAGTTTTGGATCATCATTTGATTCAAAATCTTCTTTAATTGTTGCAGTAGTATTTCCGGTACCATCTAGAGATAATAATGAATGTTTTTTATCTTTTCCTTCTATATAGGTCATTATTGTTCTATATGAATCTGTTTTATTTATTGAAATAATATCTTTTATTTCTGTTGAATTTGTTTCATGGGGATATTGTTTATCCCATTCTTTATCTAAATTTAGATTATATTTTGCAACAAAAGCATTTCTTTTGTTTTCTCCTGTTGTAGAGCCTGCAACTAAATAGCCGTTTATTTTAGATTCTTCATTATATGTTTCAATTACCTTTTTTATTTCTGTATTTGCTGGAAGAGATAATGATTTTTCTTCAACTAGTTTTCCATCTAAATCTAATTTTATAAATATTGGAGTAACTTCTTTAGTATCTGTTTTTTCTTTTGTTTCATTTACAACTATAATATAGCCATTTATATTTTCTTCTTCATCATAGGAATATGTTAGATAAAATAGTTTATCCTCTGATGTCTTTCCATAGTTATATGTCCATTTTTCTTTGGCATTAGTATCATATTTTACAAGAATTACTTGAGTATCTTTACTTTCTATTTTAACATCATCTTTCTTTTCAACATATATTCCTGCGGTTACTAATCCATCTTTATTATTTTTCTTATCATAACTATTATAAATAAAATTTAGAGTTTCTTCTTCATATTTATTTATTGACTTAAATGTATCTTTTGCATATACGTTCTGATTATAAAATACTACTGTTAAAATGCTTATAATCATTATTACTACTTTTTTCATATAGCACCTCTACCAAATTAATTATAAAACAAAAAAAGACTAAATACTAGTCTTCTATCTCATTTTTTATCATTTGAATTTCTTTATTTAGTTTATACTTTTTTATTTTATAGTTGTTTGGAAGCATTGTTTTAAGTATTTCTCTAGATTTTAATTCTCTAAGATAGTATTCTCTAAATAAAGGACCTTTTTTTATTAAAAATACTGGTCCAAAGAAATAATCTTTCTTTGTATACTTTTTTTTGCCTCTTTTAAAAATAATTATTTGATAGATAAATCTTTTATCCTTAACAAATTCTTCATTTTCTATATAAAAGCCATTTTTAGTAAGAAATCTTTTAACATCTTCTTGATAATTATTTGGACTAATTATTAGTGTATCTATTTTCTTTAATATCTTTAAATCTTCTTTACAGATTCCAATAATATTTCTACCACCCATTCCAGAAATAATTACTGTGTTTATTTCATCTGTATATGTTTTAAGACCACTACCTAGTCTTGTTTCTATTTTATCTTCTAAACGTTCTCTTTTAATATTGTTTTTTGCTTGTTCTAGAGGTCCTTCTGCGATATCTGAAGCGACTGCCTGAATATTCTTTTTTTTACTTACTAGATAGATATCTAATAAAGCGTGATCACATCCTACATCTAAACAAAAGGAATTAGCCTCAACTAAATCCCCTATTTTCTTAAGTCTTGCATTAATTTTCATTAATCTGTTAGGAAGTCCTTTAATTTACGAGAACGAGATGGGTGTCTAAGTTTTCTAAGTGCTTTTGCCTCAATTTGACGAATTCTTTCTCTTGTAACTCCAAAGATTTGTCCAACTTCTTCTAGAGTTCTACATTGACCATCATCTAATCCAAATCTAAGTCTTAATACTTTTTCTTCTCTTTCTGTTAATGTTGCAAGTACACCACTTAATTCTTCTTTAAGCATTTCTACTGTTGCATATTCTTCAGGACCCATTGTTCTTTCATCTTTAATGAAATCTCCTAAATGTGAATCATCTTCTTCACCTATTGGTGTTTCTAATGAAACTGGATCTTGTGATATTTTATATACTTCTCTAACTTTTTCAACTGAGATACCTAATTTTTTAGCTATTTCTTCATCAGTTGGTTCTCTATTTAATTCTTGAGTTAATTGTCTTTGTACTCTTGCTAATTTATTGATTGTTTCAACCATATGTACTGGTACACGAATTGTTCTTGCTTGATCAGCAATTGCTCTTGTGATTGCTTGTCTAATCCACCAAGTTGCATATGTTGAGAATTTGTATCCTTTAGTTGGATCAAATTTATCTACTGCCTTCATTAAACCAATGTTTCCTTCTTGGATTAAATCTAAGAATAGCATTCCACGTCCAACATATCTTTTAGCAATACTAAC
>CACXJP010000042.1 GCA_902768065.1 uncultured Erysipelotrichaceae bacterium | reverse complement strand
TATTTAAATTAATTCCTTTTAATACTTCAACTTTATTTTCTTTTTCACCATATGATTTATATATATCTTTTATTTTAATCATCTTTAAACACCTCTAACAAACATTTATATCATACAAAATTTTTATTATATGTTCTTTGTCTGGTCTTGACTATCCGTTCTCACCTTATCAATTCCTAAGCAATTTTGCTTAAAAACACTATATTTTTACTATATTTTATCTATTTTAACATATTTTTATATAAAACATGCAAGATTTATTTTTTACTTTTTCCTTATTTTATAAGGATTTGGAATCGGTCTTGACTAAATTGTTCTCAACCAGTTGATTACGGTTTTGTTAAGAACATCATTATTTTCTGAATTTTTCATATTATCACTCCAATAATAATATAACATGAAATTTATTTGTTGTATTAACTTTTTAGTAATTCAACAAATTTGTTAGCACTTTTACTTAATACTTTATTTTCACAATAAATAATACCTATTTGTCTTTTTGGAATAGATGGTTGTGTTTTTATTTCGAATAATTCATTATTTTTTAATTCTTCTTCAATAAACTCTTTTGTTAGATATCCAATTCCTAATCCCATTTTTGTAAATTCATCAACAAGAGAATAACTTGCAAGTTCCATTTCTGGATTTAATATAATATTGTTTTCTCCAGTAAAATTATCTAAGAAATATCTAGTATTTGAACCTTTAGATATTAAAACTAGTGGATAGTTATTTAATTCTTCTAATTTTAAAGTTTTATTTTTTAATTCTTTAAAATTATTAGTTGCGACAAATATATCTTGTATTTCCTTTAGTTTCTCTATTTTAAAGTCTTGAGGAATTACATAAGGTAGATTTAATATTATAAAATCTATAAGACCATTTCTTGTTTTTGCAAAAAGGGTTTGTGTTGGTCCAGTTATAATATTTAATTTAATTTTTGGATATTTCTCATGAAATATTTTTATATATGGCATTAAGAATTTTTGAGTAAGAGTGTGTGATACTCCTATGTTTAAAACACCTGCTTCAATATTAATTATTTCTTTTAATTTTAATTCTGCATTATCAATTATTTCCATGGCAGTTTTTATTTGATCATAGAATATTTTTCCTTCTTCGGTTAAAACTACTCCATATTTTGATCTTATAAATAGTTGACATCCAATTTGTTCTTCTAAGTTTTTTATTGCTTTGGAAATACTAGGTTGACTTATTAATAATTCATTAGCTGTTTTTGATATATTTTTGTTTTTTGCAACATTATAAAATATTTTATATAATTCTAGATTTATATTCATAATTTTCCCCCCTTTTGTTATCTATTCCTCTAGAGAATAGATAGCATTCAAAAAAAGTATTTTTATTATACATCGTTTCTGAATATAATACAAGTCGAAAGGAGGTGGAACTATGCCATCATATGTAATACACCATATAGCAGGAAATATTTTATTAGATAAATATAAGATTTCTGATAAACAAAAAGGATTATTTTTATTAGGTAATCTTATACCTGATTCTATTAAAACATTAGGTAACGAAACTAATCCTGATAAGTTAAAAGCTATAAGAGATAAGTTCTATAAACAAATTCAACAAGAAAAGAATGCTACTCATTTTCGTAGAAAAGAGGATTTCAATAAGAATGTTCAATTATGTTACTTAGAAGATTTTATGGCTAAGTATGGAGACTTAATAGATGATCCTACTGTACTTGGCTATTATTATCATTTATTTGTTGATAATTATTTCTTTAGTACTGTTTTTGATGAAACATTTAGTTGTTTAGATGAATTTGGTAATACTACTGATTTAAGTGCTGATACAAGAACTTACAAAATATTAAAAAATGAAAAAATTTTAACTCCTGATGTTTTCTGGTCTCATGCTGGTATTTATGATGATTATACTAAAATGAATAAAATCTTATTAGAAAAATATGGTGTTACTTTTGACGAAACTGAGTTACGTAAAGTGTTACCTTTCTTTATTAATCCAGGTATTGAGGAAGTTGATTATGCAAATATTGAAGCAGTATTCCGCGAAACAAATGGATATATTGCTGAATCAAAGGCAGCAAATAATACTTTTTTAAATGTTTTTGATCAAGATAAAGTAGTAAGTTTTATTAATGATGTTTCAACAAAATTTGAGGATGAAAATCCTGAATTAGTTCGTAAACTTGTAAGATAAGGAGAAAATTATGTTAGAGATTATAACTACTGTATTTGGTCTTATACAGAGTATATTAATTATGTTTAATAAAAAAGAAAATTGAATATTTTATTTATTAAATGTAGGTACTTTAACAATTTACTCTTTTGTTGTTAGATTATATGGAGATGTATTTGAAAACTCTTTATATATAATTATAGGTATATTTGGATTGTTTAGTTGGTATTCAATTAAACTTTCCAAATATAATAACGAAATTATATATTCAACAGTAAAAGAGAAAGTTTTAATGTTTATTACATTTTTATTTTTTTCATTTGGTATTTATATTTGGTTAATTAATACAAATGATGCCTTACCGTTATTAGATGCAGTAACTACAGGACTTAGTTTTGTCGCAACAATTACAATGGCATTAAAAATATAAAAAATATATGAAAGAAAGAAAAAGATACTGGGATTATTTATAATATAAATCTGATGTATATATGAAAATAGGTAGATATTATGAAAGTTATGTTTTTATCTGAAGTTGATGAGGAAAATTCATTTTTTCATTTTTCAAATAAAGCTCATATGATTGATAATGAAAAAGGACCGGGGTATACCTAAGGTAGGTATTTCTAATGAACCGAGACAAAGACCCAATACTTATTCTGGTGATGAGAATTATCCTTGTACATATTTTTCTAAAGGTTTTGGTGGAGTACTTGAACTTTTTGATATATGGATAAGAGGAAATTATGATATTCATGCAAAAAAGAAATGGCTTACGTAGTGGGAGATTTAGTGTTGATGATAAATTAATGGAGCAAGAGTATGATGATGTAATTGATATGCTTAAGAATGCAGTATATTTAAAATTGGATTTAATTAGTGGAAATGATCCTTATACTAGTGATTACTGTGATTCAAAAGAAAATTTTCAAAAAAGAGAATTATTAGATCATGATAGTTTAACTGATGATGATAAAGATTTGATGTGGTACTATGGAGTTAATTCTGATTTTACAACTGCAAAAATGGATAGATGGAATATGTCTACACATTTTATTAATTTTAAACATGATATTTCTCCTGAAAGAATTACTTTATTACTAAGTAGTGATGGACATGATGATGCATTAAGTATATTAGTTGAAATAATACTAAATATCGAAATTCTACTGGTAAAATTGATGATTTAGATAAATTTATGGATTATTTATTTAATAAGAGTAAAGATAAACTTTACTTATTTGAAAAAAAATAGTATAATATGCCCCAAGTGAGGAGTATTATGAGACGATATTTTAGCGACTTTTCTAAAGCAATGGATGAAGTATATAAAAGAGATATTCGTCAATTGTTTGGGGAAGTTGATAGTTTCTTTCAATATCATACTAAAGATTTTGAAATGGTAACAATTGATGATATTATGAAATATTTAGATAAAAAGAATGTTCCATATACTTTGGAACAAATAAAAATATGTTTAAATATTTTATTATGTGAGTTTAGTAGTATCGCTAGACATGATTGTTATAGTGGGACAGAGTATTTCGAAAAATTAAGTGAAAGATATCAAGATACTAGATATGCAAGAGGATTTTGTGATTTTTATGATGATTGTGGTTCTTCTGATAAAAGATTTGTTTTAATTGCTGATACACATATTGGTAATTTTGAAGTACAAAGTTTTGATATTATTAATGGAGTTTATGATTATTGTGTTAAAAATAATATTAAACATGTTTTTCATTTAGGGGATCTTTTTGATGGTTTAAAGCCAAATGTATTAGGAGAAGATAGAATAAATAAATTTGATGAACAAATTAAGATATTTTTAGATAATTATCCTGATATTCCAGATATTAAAACATATTCTCTTTGTGGTAATCATGATGAATTAATTAATGGTAGTGATGGCGTTAACTGTTTATTAAAAATTAGTGGACCAACATATCGTGATTTAAGATCTTTAAGTAGAGATAAGAATTCATTTATTTTCTATAGTCATGAGAATTTAGGTATTAAGTTTTCTGATAAAGAATTTAGATTTGGGCATAGATTATATATTAATCCAATTGAAAGAAAAAAAATATTACATCATATTGATGAAATAGATAAAGATATTAAAGATTTAGGTAATGATTATTCAGTATGTATATGTGGTCATTTACATAACGGATTATTATTTATTGATTCCGATAGGAATGGTAGAGATAAGTGTTTTATTACTGTTCCTTCTACATCTTCTCTTAATATTGATGGAGTTGTTGGTTTTAATATTGATTTAATTAATAGGGATGATTCTCTTTTAAAAATGATTATTACTGAGTTACGTAATAATAATGGTTATATTTATGAAGGAGAGTCTTATGAATATAAATTTAAGGAAAAAAATCCTGTTTTAAGAAAAGAATTTCGTATTTCTTCAAAATGATGTAAAATATAAATTATGGAGGAGATTTTATGAAAACTTTTTTTTCAGTTTCATCTAGAACTAAAATTGATAAGTTTTATTTAGATGATGCAA
This sequence comes from uncultured Erysipelotrichaceae bacterium, assembly GCA_902768065.1. The sequence continues at coordinate 8,566 of CACXJP010000042.1, read as the reverse complement.
AATATATAAGTGATGGTATTGCTAAATTAGGATATGATTTAATAATTGGTGTTGCAATGAATGAAGGAATGCCAGGAGAAGTATTAAAAAGCTTTAAAGATAATAATAGAAAAATTTATTTAAAGACTTTAAAAGTATATGGAGAAAATCCAAAAGAATTTGATTATGTAGATTTTGAGTATTCTACTGATACATTTGAAAGAACTAAAAGAATTTATGATGAAAGTGATATTTTAATAATGATGCCGGGAGGTACTGGTTCTATAGCTGAGGCGTTTGCTTTTTTAGAACAAGCACGTACTGATTCTTGGGATAATAAAACTCCTAAAACTATAGTTGTTTATAATAAAGATGGTCATTATAATCAATTGCTTTCACAAATTAAAGAATATATTGATAAAGGTTTTAATGATGATAGTATTTATGAATATTTAAATATATTTAATGATAAGGATGAATTAATTAATTTTGTTGGAAGACAATTTCAAGATTTAAATGTAAAGAAAAAATAAATAATTAATAGGAGAATAATATGGAAAAAATTGTTTTAGCTACTAATAATAAACATAAGTTAAAAGAATTTAGAGAAATACTTTCTAATTATGAAGTTTTATCTTTAAATGATATAGATTTCCATGAAGATATTATTGAAGATGGAAATAGTTTTGTTGAGAATGCTTTTATTAAGACTGATAGTGTTAGTAAGTTTTTAAAAGATAAAGGTCTTAATTATACTATAATTGCTGATGATAGTGGATTATGTGTTGATTCTTTAGATGGAAAACCTGGAATTTATAGTGCAAGATATGCCGGAGAAGATTGTAATGATCAAAATAATAGAGATAAGCTTTTAAAAGAATTAATTGGAAAGAAGAAAGATGCATATTTTGTTTGCGTAATTGCAGTACTTTATCCAGATGGTGTAAAAAAATCATTTGAAGGAAGAGTTAATGGTTATATTACTGAAGAAGAAATTGGAGATAAATCATTTGGATATGATTGTGTATTCTATTCTAATGAATTAAATAAGACTTTTGGTGAAGCAAGTGATGAAGAAAAAAATAATGTTTCACATAGAGGCAGAGCTATTGAAAAGATGTTAAAAGAATTTTAAAAATTCTTTTTTTTGTTATAATTTAATAGAAAAATATATAAAATGTTAGCGTTGGTTGACAAATTTCCGTGTTGAATTGGTAGTATGCAACCGATAAATTATGTTAAAGTTAATTGCGAAAGAGGTGAAAATATGAGCTTAGGTCAAAGATTAATGAAACTAAGAAAAGAAAAACATTTATCACAGGAAGAGGTTGCTGATCAACTTAATGTAACAAGACAATCAGTATCAAAATGGGAAACAGATCAAAGTACCCCTGACTTTGATAAAATATTACCAATATGTGAATTATTTGGTATTACAACAGAAAAATTAATTACAGGAGAAAAGAAAATTATAAATAATAAAGATGATAAATCTGAAATTATTTATGACACAAAAGAAAATAAACAAAAGAGAATTGGTGGACTTGCAATAGGGATACTATTATACTTTGTTGCAGTTACATGGATAGTATCTAGTATTGCTGCATTTAAAGTTAATCCTTTAATTGCAACTAATGCACTATCTAATAATTCATCACATGAGTCTTTATCTATACCTAGTATATCAAAAGATTTTAATTCATCTTTTACTTCAATAAACTTATGGATTTCATTAGTATTAAATCCTATTTCTCCAAAAAAAGTTCTTATATGATTTTCATCTTCAAATCTATCATTTAAATTATTTCTTGAAGTAATATTATTTATATTATCATTAAGTGTTGGATTTTGTTCATCTTGCTTTTGAATAAACTTTTTAGGAGTTACATCACAAGTAATCCATGCACCACCATATTTTTTAAGCATACTATAAATATTTTGACCAACTTTTTTCTTTTCATCAAATGTTAAATATCTAAGCAGTCCTTCATTTATAATTAATAATTCTTTATTATCATCAAAATATTTTTCACATTTAATATAGTCTTCCATATTAAGTGCATTTCCATCTACTATATGTAAATTATTATTCATTTCAAATAACTCATTTATTATTTTTTTCTTATTAGTAGAAACTTCTTCTAAATCTATTTCAACATACTTATATCCATTTTTTGAATATGTTAATCCTCTAGAAGTATAACCTGCAGCAAGCTCTAAAATTTGAGTTACATTTTGTTTATCTAGAAGTTTATTAGCCAGTTTATATCTTGCTTCTAATTATGGAGCTAATAGTTTATTTAGTTTAACTTTCTCATTACAATTTTTATTTAACCATTCATATATATCTTTTTCATATGGAATATCTGTAATTATTCTTGGATATGATGTAAGTATTGCTGTTGGACTTACACTTTCATATGATTCAAGCATTAGAATTCACCTCTTTTTATTGATATAAAATGTGTCGGCACATTACAAGCCAGTACCCTAATTCCTCCCAAAAATAAGTATATTTTACCCTATTTTTTATTGCTTTTCTTCCTTTTTTATTTAAACTTGCAAGATCTCAATTCTTAAAAACTCCCATTTTATAAAGGTTTAAGTGATAGTCGACATAAATACAAGCCAACCAGTTTATATTAGTTTTATTTTCATTCATTTGGATCACTTCCTTTCGAATTCATATTTTGTTTCTGTTTCGTTCATTAATACAAAATTATATTTCTTTGCCAAATGTATTGAATAATTATTGTCTTTATCACATCTCCATAAATATGGATATCTATTATTATATTCTTCAAACATTTTATCTAATAGTATGTATGAATATCCTTTACCTCTATATTTTGGGCTAATTGCGATTACTATAAATTCATATTCTTCATCAGGTAAATTATACACTTCTATAAACCCAATACTTTCATTATCAATTATTAAACATAGTCTATATTTTGTATAAGGAGACCTTCTAAAAGTACCATTACAAATAAATAATAAATCTTTTTCCGATAATTTTATAACAACTTTTTCAACATCTTCATAATCATTGGAAAATTTCATATTAGTCACCTCTTTTTTATTGGTCTTGACTAGCCGTTCTCACCATATCAATTCCTAAGAAATTATTACTTAAAATCACTCTATTTTCACTAATTTTTATCATTTTTCTATATGTTTCAGTATAAATATGCAAGATCTATTTTTGAGTTTTACCTTATTTTATAAGGATTTAGGAGCGGTCTTGACTAAATTGTTATCAACCAGTTGATGTTAGTTTTATTATCCATAGGAATCACTCCATTTCTATTCAATTATAGCATAAAAAAGACGAAATTTAGTATAATTCCGTCCATTTTTAGGTCTTTTATCGTAGTTAGACTAATCCAATACCAAGTTAACCATAATAGTTACCTGGTCATATGGCAAATCATAATCTCTTAATTTTCTATTTATTTTATATCAAAACTTTCAGTTTTTAAATCAGAGTAGTATCTACCACTTGTAGCAGTAAATTTTAAAACACAATAATCTGGATCAGTTACACCTTTTTTATAAAACATTGTGTCGCCTTTTTTCCAAATCATATTTTTAGTTTCTTGGTCTGTTAATATTTCCATTTTACCTTTTAACATAACACCAACATATTTAATTAATCCTTTGTGATAAAAATAAATACTAGCGTTTGGATTTTTCATATATTGTTTTACTCTCATTGATGATGTATTAGTAGAAAAATAAAATGCTTTTAAACCATTTCTTTTTCTAGGTTTTAGCATTGCTTTAACATTTGGACAATTATCATCATCAACTGAACAAATAAAACTTACTTTTTGTTTATCAATAAATTTTTCAATTTTATCTAAATTCATAGTAACACCTTTAAATCTTCTTTCTCATATTTGTTATGACCTTTTAAACTCTTTTTATATTTCCAACATTTAATAGCATCTTCAAGTGTCTTATCTTTATTATCATTAAAAAAATCTCTAATATATGTATTATATTCAAACTGTTTATCAATAGTAGTTTTATTATTCTTTTTATCTTCTAATATTTTATAATATGCATCTATTGATTCTTTATAAGTTTTTCCTGCATTGCTTTTTAACCATTTTTGAAATAATACATTAAATGAAAAACTATTACCTATTTCTTTTTTATAAAATGCTCTATGTTTTTCAGAGCATACAAAGTTATCTTCTATTATACTATCAAGAGTTATTTCATCTATTATTTTTGTTCTCCTGGAATCATAAGTCTTAGATATTATTTCTCCAGTATCAAGATACTTTGATATTCTATCTGTTAATTCTATTTTACTACCAGTAGTTTGTAAATTATTCTTTCTACAAAAATCAATTAACTCTTCTTTTAAATAATAATAATCTCTAAATGTTTTACTATCTAACTTTTTATTTAATTCTGGCCTATCCATAATATCAACCTCTTTTTTCAAAAGTTTAACCGTCAATACCAAGTATCAAATACTATGCTATTTTTGATACCTTTTTAGTTATTATTATCATTACTTTATATATTTTTATCAAATTATGTAACATGTATATACTTGTTTTTTCCTTATTTTATAGGAGTTCCATGAATGGCTAGACTAAATCAATATCAACCAGTTGATATTAGTTTTATTTTCATTCATTTGGATCATCTCCTATCTATCTTTTAATTTCTTTATTAATTTCTTATGTATTGGTCTAATAAAATCACACATTGTTTCATTATCTGCTTCTTCAAAGGAAATCCACTTAACTCCTTTTGACTCATCTTCTCTATAAACTAGTGGAATAGTATCATCTGCTTCCATAATATATAAAATGTCTAAATGCAAATGAGCTGAAACATACTTACCACGTTTAATGTGCCCTTTTACAGGTGCTGATTGAATAGAATATATATTATTATCTAATACTTTAACTTTTAATCCAGTCTCTTCTTCAACTTCACGAACAGCAACCGATAACAAATCTTCTTCACCATCAGCATGACCTCCTGGATAAATCCAACCATCATTTATAATATGATAAACAACAACCATTTTTGTTCTTTCTTTATTTACAACAAATGCAGATGCCGAAAAATGACCAAATATATTATTTCTAGTCAAAACATCATCATAATCATTTATGAATTTTAACATCTGTTCTTTATCTCTTTCTTCTTGTTCATCATAAGGAATATATTTTTCTAACTGTTCCCTCAATGTCATAAATACCACCTCAATTTTAACTTGGTCTTGACTAGCTGTTCTCGCCATGTCAATTCCTAATAAATTTTTACTTAAAAAAACTCTATTTTCACTAATTTTTATCATTTTTTTATATATTTTAACATAAACATGCAAGATCTATTTTTTAATTATCTCTTATATTATAAGGGTTTAGCAGCGGTCTTGACTAAATTGTTATCAACCAATTTATATTAGTTTTATTTTCATTCATGAGAATCAACTCCTTTATATTTTTATATTTTTAAATATTTCTATATTACCTTTATAACTCATTGGTGATATGGGACTTGGATGATATATAGGAATAACTTTATATCCATTTACATCAAAAGTTTTACCTACTACATCACTAAACTTTTTATATTTCATATTTAATATAGATTTAGTTGCCGCATCACCTAATGATAATACTACTTTTGGTTTAATTATTTCAAGTTGTTTAAATAAATATTTTTTACAATTCTCACTACATTTATTTAAATACTTTCTATCTTTTGGATAACATTTAATTGCCTCTAGAAAATAAGTATCTTCAATTTTTAAATTAATTTCATCTAATAACTTTTGAAGTACTAGACCAGAAGGCAATAATTTATGATTTATGTCATACCATGCAATACCACTTTTTCTCCAACCATTATTAGCAGGAGCTTCACCTAATATAACTATATCATTTCTTTTTCCTACTGATACAGTTTTACTGTTAGGAAATTTTTCTATCATATCACTACATAAATTACATTTATGTATTTCAATATCAATATCTGATAATTGCATTTTATCACCCTCTTTTTTATAAATTTAAATGTGTCGGCATATTACAAGCCAGTACTCTAATTTCTCTCAAAAATGAGCATATTTTAATATATTTTTCTAATTATTTCTTATTTTTTATTAAAACTTGCAAGATCTCATTTCTTAAAAATCCCCATTTTATAAGGGTTTAAGTGATAGCCGGCATAAATACAAGCCAACCAATTTATATTAGATTTATTTTCATTCATTTGGATCAACTCCTTTTATTTTTTTATCCATAAATACATACCAGTTATAACATCTGGTTTATACTTAAATCCTGCTTTTTGATAAAATGCTTCATTACCTGCAGTGGGTGTTAATTCAATTTGCATCTTTTCACCTTCTTTAACACCCTCTTCTATCATTTTCTTTAATTCATTCACAATAATTAAACCAATTCCTTTTTTCTGAAATTCAGGTTTAACACAAATATCAGAAAGGCAACATACAATACTATAATCACCAACAACTCGTCCAATTCCAGCTAACTTACCATCTACTTCAACTTTAACCATATACATTGTGTTTTCTAATGCTTTTGTTACTTGTTCATTACTATATGTCTTAAATCCAACTGATTGTATTACTTCCAAAAAATCTTCATTTGACATTTCATGATAGATTTTAATATTCATTTATTTCACCTCTATTTTTACTTGGTCTTGACTAGCCGTTCTCACCATGTCAATTCCTAAGCAATTTTTATTAAAAATCACTCTATTTTCACTAATTTTCACCAGTTTTATATATATTTTAACATGAACATGCAAAATCTATTTTTGCGTTTTCCCTTATATTATAATGTTTTAACACTGGTCTTGACTAAATTGTTATCAACCAATTTATATTAGTTTTATTTTCATTCATTTGCATCAACTCCATTATTACATTGAATCATATATTCTTCTAATGTTAAATTATTACTAGAAATAAATCTAGCATTCTCTATGCCGACATATCTAATATGCCATGGTTCATAATTATAGCCTGTTATATTTTCTTTTCCCTTAGGATATCTCAAAATAAAGCCAAAATCACTTAAATATTTATGTATTTCTAAATAAATATTTTCATTAGCAAATAAATCTTCATTTTTTATTAATTTTTTTCCATTAACTACTAATGCTAAATCTATAGCTAATCCAGTATGATGTTCGCTAGTTTTTATTGGGGCAACATATTTATTAACATAATCAATACCATATTTTATAGTGTAATCATCAATAATTCTTTGCTGTTCTTCTATACTTCTATATGCAGAATCTAATTCAATAAAAATATTCTTGGTTTTTAAAAATTTTTTTAATTTAAGATATGCAGCATATGTTTCTTTTTCGACACTAATAGTTTCACCAAGAACATCATCACACTCTACCAATTCTAAATTATCAAAATAACTAGCATCTATTAGATTTGATTTATTAATAACAATTAAATAATTCATTATCATCACCTCATTTATTAAATATCAAACTATTCATTATCAATCTTACTAAAATATAAATGTGTCGGCATGTTATAAGCCAGTACCCTAATTTCTCACAAAAATGAGTATATTTTACCCTATTTTTTCAAATTTTTCTTCTTTTTTTACTAAAACTTGCAAAATCTCAATTCTTAAAAACTCCCATTTTATAAGGGTTTAAGTGATAGTCGCCATAAATACAAGCCAACCAGTTTATATTAGTTTTATTTTCATTCATTTGGATTACCTCCTTTAAATATTATTTAAATTATTAATTATTTTATATTTACTATCATTAATTTTATTTTCCCTATCCATTAACATTACATCAAAGTTTTTTTCTTTAGCAATATCTAGATTAGACTCATTATCATCAATAAATAATGCTTCACCTTGTTTTAAATTTAATTCATTAATTGGATAGTCAAATAATATTTTATCTTTCTTTTCAACTCCATACATAGAAGAAATATATATATTATCAAAAAAATCATACAAATTGTATTCTTTTAAATAATCAATAACACAAGGCCAATTATCGGTTAGAAGAATTAATTTATATTTTTCCTTCAACTTTTTTAATTCATTATGTATATTTTCATATAAAGTATATTTATCAAAATTATAAGTTCTGTCATACGCAATTTTTTCTGCAATATCTCTAGAATAGCCAAATTCTTTTAGAATTGGTTCATAGAATCTAATAAACATATTATATTCTTCATCTAAAGTCGTAACCATTTCTGATAATATACTACCATATTGTTTTCTTAATTCTTTAAATATATCAATATTTATTTTATTTATATCTATCAATTCTAAAAACTTAGGAGTTATATCCCAACTTCAAGTCGTGGGTGCTGCTACAACTTTTCCAAAGTCTAAAGCAATATATTTATAATTCATAATTCACCTCTTCTATTGGTATAAAATGTGTCGGCATATTACAAGCCAGTACATCATAAATACAAGTCAACCAATTGATATTCATTTTATTTTCATTCATAAGAATCACTTTTTAACACTTAAATCACTAAAATTGTATCATAAAAAAGAAGATATTTCTATCTTCGATGTTT
>CACXJP010000041.1 GCA_902768065.1 uncultured Erysipelotrichaceae bacterium | reverse complement strand
TTTGAGAAGAAATATTCACAATATAAAGACAAATTTTTTTATGAACAATTTATAAGATGTGGTGGAATAGTAGTAAATAATTGGATTAGATTGTATGGATGTGGAGAGTTAAATGTTACTTTAAAAAATGATAACTATAATAGTTCAAAAAGTGTTGATATATTAATTGGAGAAGATATATTAGGTGGATTGTTTGGATTAAAAGATGATTATGTATATTATTTTGCTCCAGATACTAATGAGTGGGAGAATTTAGAAGTATATTATACACAATTTATAGATTGTTTAATTAATAAAATAGATGATGTTAGTAAATTTTATGAATTATATAGATGGAATAATTGGAAAGAAGATTGTAAGAGTTTAAAACTAACAGAAGGATATCATTTTTATCCATTATTACAATCAAATTGTGATATAGAAAAAAGAGATAGAAAAATAGTTCCAATAGATGAATTAATAAGATTTAACATAAACTTTAAATCAATGCAGAATAGATAAATGTTTATGTTAATAGTGTAAAAAGGAAGGGAGAGTTGTTTATGAGTTATGATGAAACTAATTTGCCTAGAAAAGTAGTTAAATATTTAGATGAGATAAATAGTGATAAGAATTTAAAAGAAGCTTTTTACTATTGTGATGTTGATATTTATGATGTTAATGAAATTATCAAATTTCAAGAAGATCAACTATGGTTTGAAGATATGTGTGGACCAGGAGAGCCAAATTATGATATTAAACCATTTGCCAGAGATGCATCTGGTGGATTGTGGGTTGTTCTGAATAATGAAAAAATTGGTTATATAGGAACTGAAGGAGAATGTGGTATAGTAGCTAGAAATATTGATGAATTCATGAATGTTGTATCTACTTTAAAAAGTGGTTTTATTAGCGAACTTAGTGATGAAAAAAGTTTTTATAAAATATTTGAAGAACAGAATAAAGAGTATAAAAGTTCAGGAATACTTAATAGTTTTATAGAAAAAAAATGCTTTGAAAAAGATTCAAGTAAAATATATCATATTTTAAAACTTGGTATGACAGCAAAACCTTTTTTTCTGATTAAAGGAAAAGAAGGATATTTGGATTCATACTCCTTATTTGGTTTAGATGATGGACAAAAATCATTAGAAAAATTTATTAAAGATTATTGTAATTAAGGAGAAAAAATGAGTGAAATAGATTTAAATAAATTAGAATATGTTGAAGATGAAGGATTTCAAGGAGAAATTAAAGCTGATTTTTTAGGAACAACTGTAAAGCCAATTTTAATTATTCAGACTGAAGATGATAAGATAGATGATATACAGTATGAAAGTTATAATAAACTTATTGAAAATTGGGATAAAATACAGCACAATGTTATCAAAAAAGTTTTGGATTATTATAATGACGAAGAAAAAGGTTCTTATGGTCCAGATGATAAAGAAGAGTTTGATAGATGGTGGCCAGAGATTAATACTATAAGTGAGATGGAAAAACAAATTGAATTAGATGGAATTATTATTCCTTATGCAAGTATGATGGATGATGTTTATTCAGGTAGATGTGTATATCTTACGTTTAGTAAGAAATATGGCGAAGATATAGATGATAATGGCATAGGCGTGCAAATAATTAATGAAGAAATTAAAAAAATAGGTTATAAAGATATAGCTTTTTAGAAAGAATAGAAACTAGACATGGATTAAGACAACTTTCTTATATGCATGAGTTAGGTATGGGTAATACAAAATATAAATTGATTGATATAGATAATAATGCCAGTGAAATTACGCAAAAAGATGCAGTAAGCAATTTAAAACCATTTAATAAAGAGTAAAAAAATAATCGGAAGATTAAGATATTACGATGTTCAAAACATTATATAAATTAATCACAGAAAGTTGTCCCATTGTATAGGGTACATGTGTTGCAAGTAATATTGCTACACAAGCTGCAATCAAAGCAGGAAGCAATAAGTAATTAAAGTATAAAAGGCTAGGAGAAACTAGTCTTTTTTGTGTTTATCTAAGTTTTGTCAAATTTAAATTTTTATGATATGATAATCACAACAAAAAGAACTGAGTTTCCTCAATTTCTAAAAATTTTGGATAAATTAGTCCATTTGTGTCATAATAAATAGCACAAATTAAATGATGGGAGTTTTTCGTATGAATTATTTATTTGTAGTTGCTCACCCAGATGATGAAGTATTAGGTGCTGGTGGGATGATATACAATTTATTAAAAAATAATAATAAAGTTTATATTTGTTTTATGTGTTCTAATGCAGAAGCAAGAAAAAATATAAAAAGCTATAATATAAAAGGACAAGCTATAAAAAGTTTAAAATCACTAGGAGTTCCAAAGAAAAATATCAAATTCGGATTGTTTCCAAATATAAAATTAAATACAATTGACCATCTAAGTCTTGTACAATTTATAGAAGCAGCGATTTGCACATTTAAACCAGATATTGTTATAACACATTATAGAAATGATATAAATATAGATCATAAAATAACAAGTGAATGTTGTGATGAAGCAGTTCGTTTATTTCAAAGAAATAATAATGAAAAAGAAATAAAAAAATACTTATATATGGAAGTGTTATCAGCAACAGATTGGATAAATAATTTATCCTTCTCACCAAATTATTTTTTTGAAATAAAAAAAGAAGGAATAGATGCAAAAATAAGGGCATTATCATTTTACGATGGAGCATTAAGAAATTATCCACATCCAAGAAGTATAAATACAATTGAAGCACTTGCAACACTAAGAGGAAGTCAATCAAAACTTGAATATGCAGAAGGATTCATAATAGCATTTGAGCGTGAAACATATGAATGATTTAAGAATATTAGTTACAGGATGTGGCGCAATAGTTGCACCAAGTATTATTAAGAATTATAAAGAAGTTAAAGAAAGAAGCATTTATGTTGTAGGTGTAGATATTAAAAAAAATGTATCAAATAAATACATTGATAAATTTTATCAATGTAAAAAAGCATCTGATGAAGAATATATACCAACATTAATTAAAATTTGTAAAAAAGAAAAAATTAATTTTATAATACCATTAGTAGATGATGAATTATTAACACTTGCAAAAAATAAAGAAAGATTAAGAGGAGAAAATATAATTGTATGTATAAATGATGCAAGTAAAATAGAATTAGTACAAGATAAATATAAGCTTTATAATTTTCTAAAAGAAAATAATATTGATGTTCCTAACAATTATAAATTTGAAACAATTAAAGAATTAAAAAATGGTTGTAAATTATTAGGATTTCCCAAAAACACATTATGTTATAAGCCATTTACATCAAGTGGTAGCAGAGGTTTTAGAATAATAAAAAAAGACATAGACTATGAAGAATATCTATTCAATAATAAACCAACCTCAAAATATATTAATTATGAATTTTTGATTAAATCAATGGAAAAATGTAAAAAAATACCACAAATGCTTTTGATGGAATATATTGAGGGAGATTTATATAATGTAAATATTCTTGCAAAAAAAGGGAAAACATTATATTCAGTTGCAGGAAAAGTACTTGATTTTGAAATAGGAAATACTATCAAATGCAAAATAGAAAATAATAAAGAAGTTTTAGAATATTGTAAAAAAATTACAAAGTTGCTAAAGTTAAATGGTAATATAGGTTTTGAAGTAGCATACGATAAAAATAAAGTGCTAAAACTAATTGAAATAAATATCAGAATTCAAGGACAAATTTATTCTTCAACTCTAGCAGGAATAAATTTCCCATATTTAGAATTAAAATATTATTTAAAAGAAAAGTTGCCAATAAATATTAGACCCAAAGAAATAATTATGAATAGATACTTAGAAGATATAATTTTATATGAAAAGTAATAATATAGTAAATAATAATTAAATAAATATTGTAATAATAAAGGTTGAAAGGAAATATAAAATAGGAGTATATGAAAAAAATAAATGAATTTGTACAAAAAATAAAGAGTCATTATGTGGGAAATGACTGCGTCCAAGTAATGATACCATATCAAAATGCATTAACAATAGTAAGTCCAGACGGTATGTTATATCATCATACACCAGAATCAAGAATATATATAAACAAATATCTGGAAGATGAAAGAAGAAAACAATTCCCTTATTCTAATATACCAACACATTACTCAAGAATATTATTTAAAAAATTTGCCTATACTAATCAAATTTTAGACTTTGATAAACCATACATTAGAATAGGGAATGGTTTTTGGTTAGAAAGTTATGCTGTAAAAGATAATAATCAAGCATTGTTAGTTAGTAGTATAAAACAGCCTACAGAGTATATTAAACATATGACATATGATGAATTATTAAAATTTATAGGTAATAGTAATAATAATAATAAAGAAGAAATTTACTATGTTTCTTTATCAGGAGGTATTCCAATTAATAATCAAGAAGTAATTCCAAGTAAAGAAGAAATTCATAAATATATAAAAGAAAGTTTATCAAAAAATGTTCAAGCTTTTAAAAGAGAGATAGAAGATCCCGAATCATCTGTTGGAAGATATTTAAGAGATAACCCATGGTTTATAGAATATGCTGAAAAAAGTTTCAAAAACATTGATTATTCAGCAATAGATTTTAATTTTAAAGTTAATGAATCTATGTTAATTATAAGAATAAACAATGGTAATATTACTATTCAAGGTGTTGAAATAGTGTTTGTTAAAGAAGACGATTATAAAGTTAATATTTATGATATACCTGTAACAAAATATAGTTTGGAACAACTAAAAAGTGTACCAAAAATCAATATTACAAGGGAACCAAGAATTCCATTAAGACTGAATCCCGGAGTAAATAAAAACGATATTAAAGAAGCAAAACAAATGGTAAAAAAATTAAAAAATAATTAAAACAAAAAATAATATAAAACGACCTAGTAATATACTAAGTCGTTTTTAAATAAGTTTTTTATAGTATCAATTACTAATTCTCTCATTAAATCATAGTTCATATCATTATGTTTATGATAAATTACTTCATAACATAAATTGTCAATTAATCCCATCATCACAAGTAGGAAAACATTCAAATTTAGGAACAATAGGATTTTCAATAGGTTTTATAATAATGATGATACTAGATGTAGCATTAGGATAAATACATAAAAAGACTATAATTTTATAGTCTTTTTAAATGAAATTAACTAAAAATAAATTTAAATATAGTGTATAATTATATAATGGAGTGATAATATGAAGAAAATTATTGAAATAATACTATTAATAATATCAGTACTATCAATAATATTTGTATATAATAATGACTTTCTATACACTAAAAAAATAATAAAAATAACAAAAATAGAAAAAATAAAAGAAGAAGTTTTACAAAATGATTTAGGATTAAATGAAAAATACATAACAAAAAAACTAACAGGAATTGTAACAAATGGAAAAGATAAAGGGAAAGCAGAAAAAATAACTATAGAAGAATCATTCTCCTCTGTGGTTACAGATAAATATAGAGTGAATGATAAAATAATATTAAATGGAACAGATATTGAATTAAAAAGAGATAGTTATTTAGTAATAATGTTTGTTTTATTCATAAATTTAATTTATATAGTAGGTTCATATAAAGGATTACTATCAGTACTAAGCGTTGCAATAAATTCAATAATTTTTTATATAGGATTGTTACTATATTTTAAGGGAGTAAATCTATTATTTTTATGTATAATTGAAATAATTCTATTTTCAATCTTATCTCTAATATTAGCAAGCGGTATAAATAAAAAAACATTATCAGCAATACTATCAGTAATAGCATCAACTATAATAATTACTATATTATTATTAATTATCATAAAAACATCAAAATATAAGGGTATCAATTTCAATGAAATATCTTTTTTAACTGTACCTCTTGAAGACATAATCTTACCAGAATTATTAATAGGATCTGTAGGTGCAATAATGGATGTTGCAATAACTATTTCTTCATCAATAGCAGAATTAATTGAAAAAAATAACAAAATATCTGTAAAATCATTAAACAAATCTGCTAAAGAAATTGGAAAAGATATAATGAGTACAATGAGTAATGTACTATTTTTTACATATTTATGTGCAGGTCTTCCTATATTTGTCCTAGCACTAAGAAACGGATTTACAATATTTAATTATATAACAACTAATTTCTCACTAGAATTATCAAGGTTCCTAGTTGGAAGTATAGGAATAGTATTAACAATACCAATATCAGCATTTATTTCCATTAAATTAATGAAAAGAGGTGCAAAATGAACATCATTCTAGCAATTATATTATTTTTATTAATGATCTACATTGATAAAGAAAGAGGAATAAAACTATTTCTCTCCATAATTTTCAATTTTATAGTTTTAATGTTAATTTTTAGCTTAATATCAATAGGATTTAATCCAATTATATGTTCATTAATTGGATGTTTAATAATAAGTATTATCATTCTATATTTTGTAAATGGAAAAAATAAAAAAACTATATCTAGTATGAAATCAATATTAATAGTTTTATTAATACTTGCAATACTTATATATATAATGACATATGTATCAAGAATAGCAGGAGTTGGATATGAGTCATATGAGGAAATAAATATGTTTTCATATAATGTTCATATAGATTTTACAAATATTGCAGTATCAATGATATTAATAAGTTTAATTGGAGCAACAGTAGATACCTCAATTGCAATATCATCAGCACTATTTGAAGTATATGAAAATAATAAAAATCTATCAAAAAAAGAATTATTTATGTCAGGAATGAATATTGGAAGAGATGTATTATGCACAACATCAAACACCTTATTATTTGCTTTTTTAGGAGACTTTATGACATTATTAATATGGTTCACTCAAGGAAAATATTCCCTTCTAGATATAGTAAATGCAAAAACATTTGTTGCGGAAATAATAAGAATACTTTTTAGTTCAATAGGATGTATATTAATAATACCAATATCTGCATATATAACAGCAAATTCAGTAAATAAAAAATATGAAGATTAATAAAAGATATAGTTCCATCATATTATAAATATAATATAAATGAATAAGGAGAAATTATGGGATTGATGGAACTAAGTCTTATTGGTATAAGTTTAGCAATGGATGCCTTTACAGTTTCCATTTGTAAAGGTCTAACAATTAAAAAAAACATCATAAAAAAAGGAATAATAATAGGAATATACTTTGGAATATTTCAAGGATTAATGCCATTAACAGGATACACACTTGGAAATACATTTGAAAAATTGATAACAGGTATTGATCATTGGATTGTATTGATATTCTTGTCAGTAATAGGATTTAATATGATTAAAGATTCATTAAAGAAAGAAAAAGAAAATTATGATGATAAAATAGATTTAAAAACAATGATACCCTTTGCAATAGCAACAAGTATAGATGCCCTTGCAGTAGGAATAACATTTTCATTCTTAAAAGTAAATATAATTAGTACGGTATTATTAATTGGAATAATTACATTTATAATATGTTTTATAGGAGTAATTATAGGTAGTAAATTCGGAAACAAATACGAAAAAAAATCTCAAATAGTAGGGGGAATAATTTTAATATTAATAGGAATAAAAATATTATTGGAGCACCTACAAATAATCAAGTAAAAATTAATAAATAATAATAATAACAATACTAATACTATGCATAATAACAACAGGATGTAGTAAAAAAGCCGGGCCATTTATAATGACATGTACAACACAAAAAGAAAATGAAAATGGTATAGAAAGTCAAATAGTTATAAAATATAATTTTAATGAGGAACAAATAGCAACAGAATATACATCAACAACAACTCAAATTTTTAAAGATAAATCAGTATATGAATTATATAAAAGTTCTCAAGAGGATACCATATCAAGTGCTAAAGGAGATACAGTATCGTATGATTTAAAATCATATGATGATGAAATGAAACTTATCTTTACAATGAAATTAAGTAATTTAAATAGCAATTCATCATCAGATAAAAATAAAGACATAATAAAAGCAAGTAAAATTTTAAAAACAAATGAAAAAGCAAAAGCAACATGTACATTTGATGGAATAAATAGAAATCAAATAAAAGACTAGATTGATTTAGTACTTATCAATTTATGCAATTAATAAAAGTAGAGGACAATATGAATAAAAAAGAATTAATAAGAAAAATAAAATTTACATTATTTTCCATTTCAGCAGGAATAATAGAAATATTATTATTTACATTATTAAATGAATTAACTAATCTAGGATATTGGATATGTTATTTAACAGCATTAATTGCCAGTGTAATTTGGAATTTTACACTAAATAGAGAATATACGTTCAAATCAACTGCCAATGTACCAGTAGCAATGATTAAAGTATTTATATTTTATCTAATTTTTACACCAACAACTACGATATTAGGAAACTATTTAGTAAAAACATTAAGTTATAATGAATATTTAGTAACAGGAATAAATATGTTAGCAAATTTTGTATTAGAATATTTATATGATAAATATATTGTATTTAGAGGAAAAATAGATACTAAATAATCAATGAAGTGAAGAATATGGCAAATTTAATTATAATAACAGACCCAATGACCGTAGGAAAAATGACTGTAGCAAAAGAAATACATAAAAAAATGGATATATAAATAATCATTTTGATGAATGTTATTTAATATTTAAAGACATTAATATTGATGAAATTGTATTACAACAAGAAGAGGTATCAGAAGTAGCATATTTTAGCCAAAAAGAAATTGTAAGAAGAATAGATAATGATTATGATGGAATAACAAAGAAAAAAATTACATGGCCATTTATAAAAAGAATAATAGAAAAAAATATTATAAATGAATTACAACAAAAGAATTAATAACAAGCTATCAATCCAAAGGAGGTTTTTACGGAAAAAATGATATCAGATTAATGATAGGAAATATCAAGTTTGGTGCCAGAGCAGTCGCAGTAATTGAAAATAATAACAAAATATTATTTCAAAAGAGGAAAGATAATGAAAACTGGGCTCTACCTGGTGGAGCAATAGCAACCATGGAAAAAGGTGAAGAAGTAGTTTTAAGAGAATTAGAAGAAGAAACAGGAGAAACAGAAGCAAAAATAAAACGACCATTATGGTTCGCAGAGTACTTTTTTACATTTGGAGGTTTAACCCAACACCAATATATCCTAGGATATTTAGTTGATATTCCATAAGATTCAAAATTAGTTCAAAGTGAACAATTTGATGGAATAGAAGAAGAAAAAAATATCATCTATAGATGGATAGATAAAGAGACTATTAAAGATTCCCCAATCAAACCAGATTTCTTAAAAGATAAACTATCAAATATAAAAGAAAACTATGAATTTATTACAGAAACAGAAAAAAGTCTAAAAAAAGTTAAGTAATACTTAACTTTTTTTTATTTCCTTCTAACTCTTATATAGTGATGCTCAGTATCTTTTTCATGTTCTTCAATTCTTTGCTTAGCATATTTCTTGGATGCAATAGATAAATGACAATTAGAAATGTAATAATTATCTGGAGTATGATCATCTTCACTCATTATCCCAAATTTAATTTCTTGGCCAAGAGAAAAATAAGCTTTATTAGTTTTACCAAGATAATCGCAATACTTAACAACCACTTGTACGTCATTAGAAGATTCATTTATAGCTATAATTTCAATATAACCAGTAGTTGGAGTAATAGAAGCTCCAATTTCTAATGGACAACTATCATAACTAACCTTGGTAAATTCTGGATTAAGCGAATAGTGATATACATCACATTCTTCTCTCATTAAAATAGCTAAATTCTCTATCCCACCAAGAACACCATTATCATATTTTCCCAAACACAAAATCCTCCTTAATTTGGCAAGTATTATAGCACGATTTACAAATAAATCAATATATTATTAAAAAAATAATAAAAAAAGAGATAAAAAAGAATTATACATAGGATTTAACCCATTAGATAAAACAAAAGATGATTGGGAAGATATAAAAATATTTATTTTATTAAATACAATTATAAAATTATATTCAGAACTTCCAGTAGTTAATATTGAAGATGTATTAAATGAATATTATGAATTATTATTAAAGAAAGACTATAAAGGAATATTTGATAAATATAAAAAAGACCTGTTCAAAACAGGAGCAAATCACAAAGACTTACTTAAATTAAAATTATTAAATCCTTTAGCAATAATGAAAAAAGAATTATATTTATTTAATGAAATAGATGAATTCGCAGAAAAAGAAGAAAAAACACCTGAAGAAGTAGCAGATTTCAGTCAAAAGATTATGTATAACATAGATACAGTTTTATTATTATATATTGATAAAGAATCATTATTAGATGATAAATCATCAAATAAATATATTACAAACAAAATTATATATTCATTTACAAGAATATTTGATATTGGAACTAAATCAAAATTTAATGAAATGAATCTAGCAGAACAATTAGTAATAATAAAAGAAATGCTAGAAATAATATTTAGAGATCTTGAAGTAGATAAAAAAATCGAAGGATATGATGAAAATAAATCTGCAATCAGAAATAGAACTCTAACAACAGTTGTCTTTGATAAACGTACTAAAAAGCCATATTATTTATTATGTGCTAAATCAATACCAAATACAAAGACATCAAAAAGATCATATACACCAATATTATATGATTTGACAGAAAACAAATTAATTACAGATAAAAGTATGATAGATATATGGGGTAATTTCTATATAATAAAAGATGATGATGTAAAATTAATGATTGAAAATATTGAAGTATTTAGAAATGTAGATAAGAGTGCATCTACTAATTTTGTTAGTTTAAAAGAACAATTAGTAAAATTGTATATAAAAGAAGCAACCCCAGAACAATTAATTCAATTAAATGAACTTATAGAACAAGGTGATTTCACCCAAATAAATCTAATTATGGAAGAATATACTCAAAGTATTATTAATAATCTAGATATAAAATCAATTGAGAATCCACCAAAGGGAGATAGCAAAGTTATTATAAAAGAAGATGAACATAGTACTGAAGATATGGACCCAGAAACTTTCGAATTATATACCATATTAGTATTGATTGGTGAATATGAAAAAGAAGAAGATACAGATAGAAAACAACAATTATATACAAATATTCAAAAAGCAATTGAAAAATATAGAGACATAAAAGAAAATAAAGCTAATATAAAATAATAAAAAGACTAATATCTAGTCTTTTTTTGCTTGAAACAAAATGATATAATAAAGAAGATGGGTGATAATATGAGTGAAATAGTAATTGAATTAAAGAACTTAAGAAAATATTATGGAAGATCTAGAGGTATAGAAGACGTTTCAATGAAAATCAATAAAGGAGATATATATGGCTTCATTGGACCAAATGGAAGTGGTAAGTCAACTACAATTAGAACAATAATGGGATTAATAAATAAAACATCAGGAAGTATCTTCATAAATGGAGAAGAATTAGATATAAACAATGAGGAAATAAAAAGAAATATAGGCTATTTACCAAGTGAAATTCATCTATACGAAGATATGACGATTAAAGAAATATTTGATTATCACGAATCATTTTATAAAGAAAACTTACAAAAAAGAAAAAATGAGTTAGTTAAATTATTAAAAATAGATATAAATAAAAGAATAGGTGATTTATCACTTGGAAATCAAAAGAAAGTTGGAATAGTTTTAGCATTAATGCATGAACCAAAAATATTAATATTAGATGAACCTACAAGCGGACTAGATCCAATTATGCAAAATACTTTTCACGATATATTAAAGAAAGAAAAAGAAAAAGGTACAACGATTCTTTATTCATCACATATACTAAATGAAGTATCAAATATATGTGATAGAGTAGGCTTCATAAAAGATGGAAAAATAATAAAAGAAGATACCATAAACAATATAAAGAGAGATAACTATACATATCTAAAAATAAAATCAGAAGAAATAGATAAAATAAAAAAAGAATTAAATTTAAAAGTATATAAAGAAAATGAAAAAGAAATTATATTTATAAATAATTTAAAACCAAATGATCTAATAAAAAAACTAAGTAAATATGATATTGATTATTTAACTATAGAAGAAATATCATTAGAAGATTTATTTATTAATTATTATAAGTAGGTGATGATATGATAAAAAAGGAATTTAAAACAAACGTTAAAAGCTTTATAATTTGGTTATCAGTACTAATAATAATGTTTTTAATGGTATATCTAATTTATCCTTACATCATTACAAGTGATACAGTAAAAGAATTAGATAAAGCAATGGAAGTATTTCCAAAAGAAATGATAAAAGCATTTAATATGGATATGGCTTCAATCACCACAGCATATGGTTGGTTAAAAACAGAAGGATTTATGTATATCTTAATAATTATAGGACTATATTCATCAGTTCTAGGAGGAACTATATTATTAAAAGAAGAAAATGATAAGACAATTGAATATTTAGGATCACTACCAATAAAAAGAAACAACATAATAACAAATAAAATAATAGTAGGAATTGTATTAATAGTATCAATGGTATTAATTCTAGGAATATTTAATTATATAGCTTTAACACTAAGTGGAGTTTTTAATCAAAAAGAATTTATTCTCTTAAGTATAACCCCATTAATAATAGGAATTCCTTTATTTGGAATTAATCTATTTATATCAACATTATTTCATAAAACAAAATATACAATTGGTATAAGCTTAGGACTAGTATTTATATTCTATCTAATAAATATATTATCTGAACTATCAAAAGAAGTAGAATTTCTAAAGTTTTTTAGTATATATACACTCGCAGATACAAGAAATATCATATCTAATATTGAAATAAATCCAATAATGATAATAATAAGTATAGTAATTTCATTTATCTTTATTGCTGGAAGTTATATAATATATAATAAAAAAGAATTAATATAGGAGGGTATATGAAATTAAATGATTTAAAAGAAGTAAGTGAAAATATAAATTTAGATGAATATTTAGAATTATATAAATATGTTCGTGAAAATATGGAACATCCTGAGTGGTTAGGAACATTTGAAAGAGATGAAATAAAAGAAATATTAGCATTAGGTGGTAAAATATGGATGTATTATGACGGAAAAACACCTGTATGTTCAGTATTCTATATTCCAGTTAAAAATAAAACATTAAGAAAACATAATATTGAATATGATGAATCAATAACAGGTAGTCTAGGACCAATAATGGTAAGAAAAGAATATGTTGGAAATGGATTACAGAGAGAAATGCAAAAAATAATAAATGAATATGTAAAAAAGATTGGTAAAACACATATGTTTACCAAAGCTCATTCAGATAATATATATTCAATCAAAAATATCTTAAAGGATGGTTACAAAGTAATTAATGAATATACTAGTGAACGAGGTCCAACAACAGTATTTATAAAATAAAGGAGAAAATAATTTATGGCATATTTAATCATAATAACCGGCCCAATGGCCGTAGGAAAAATGACTGTCGCAGAAGAATTACAAAAGAAAAATAGATATATATTATAAAATAAACATATTAAATATTTAATTAAAACAGAGCTACATTAATTTTTATTAATGTAGCTATTTTTATATTTATGTATGTTATAATTAAAATGAAAGGAGAATCTTTAATGAAAAAGGAATTATTAGGAGTATTATTGTTTATTGCAATATGTTTTGTATTTACAGGATGTGAAAAAAAATCAAGTGAAAACCCAATTGTAGGAAAATGGGCACATGGAGATTTTATATATATATTTGAAGAAGATGGTACTTGTAATTATGATGCCGCAGGTACAATGATGAAATGTACATATAAAACAGATGGAGATAAATTATCAATCCTATATGAAGGGTCAGATGTATCATTTGACACAACATTTAGTATTAAAGATAATAGATTAAATGTTAAAGACTCATTTGGAAACGATACATTCTATGATAGACAATAATATATAAAAAAAGCAGAAAATCTGCTTTTTTATTTTTCAATATAAGTCTTCATAATAATAACAGGATTAAATTGTTTTAATTTATCCAATGTATTTTGATCTACAAAAGCCTCATAATAAATATCTTGATCATAACGTTTATTTACAATGCTCATATCATTTAAAATATAATTAACTGTCTTTTCATCCTGATAATTGAAAGTAAGAGATATTTTAAAACCTTTAATTAATTCAATATATTCAGATATTTTTAGAGTTTCCGTAATAGATTTAGTATATGCTCGAACTAAACCACCAGCACCTAATTTAATTCCTCCAAAATATCTTACAACAATAGCTAAAATATGATTAATACCTTCCTTTTCAAGTACATTTAAAATAGGAAGACCTGCAGTACCACCAGGTTCACCATCATCAGATGATTTTTTATCATCATCAAATATATAGCCATAACAATAATGAGTTGCTTTAGGATGTAAATTTTTAATATTCGTAAGTATACCATTAATATCAGATGAATCTAATCTTATTAAATAACAAATAAATCTTGAATTCTTAATTATTATTTCATTTTCATAATTTTCTCTAATGGTTTTCATAATATCACCATAATTATTATAATATAAAAAATATCTAAATAAAACTAATATTTATATTTAAAGAATTAATATAAAGTGTTATAATAAAGATATAGGAGGATTGTATGTTTAAGAAAGGAAAAGAAAAAGAAATTGATTATAGTAGTTTAAATAGTATATTAAGTACCGGAAAAAAACTAATTAATATAGTATTCTTTATGATAGTAATTGCTGCAATACTATTGAGTACATATTTAATTAAAGAATGGAAATTACTTGAAATTATAAAAGAATTTCTTATAGTGATTTCACCAATATTTATAGGATTTTTAATAGCATGGTTATTTGAACCACTGGTAACAAAAATGCAACAGAGAAAAATACCGAGAGTATTAGCCTGTATTATTGTATATGCTGCAATTATAGGTTTATTATTCTTAATAGTATATCTATTTATTCCATCACTTATAAGTGAGGTAAAAGACTTTGTAAAAGTTGCACCAGATATATATGATGATTTATCAAATTTTGCATTAAATATTATAAAACGTTTTGATACAAATGATTACGTAAATATAGCAGCATTAAAGAAAGAATTGACAAGATGGTTATCAGATTTTGGATTATCAATAGCATCTGATTTACCAAAATATATTTTATTGATAGGAAAAGCACTAATAAGCGGAGGAATAAACTTAGTTTTAGGACTAATGGTTGGATTCTATTTATTATATGATTTTAATAAAGTAAATGATTTTATCTTTAATTTATTACCGGAAAGTATTAAGTATGGATATAAAGATTTAACAAATAGAATTAATACTTCATTAAGAAGCTATGTTCAAGGAGTATTACTAGTTATGTTTCTAGTATTTATAACACAAAGTATAGGTTTAACAATTGCTGGACTAGAAGCACCAATATTATTTGCATTATTTTGTGCAGTAACAGATATTATCCCATATTTTGGACCATATATTGGAGGAATTCCAGCAGTAATAGTTGGATTTACAATGTCTCCAATAACTGGTATATGTGTATTAATATCAATAGTAATAGTACAACTATTGGAGAACAATTTCTATCAACCATTGATAATGGGACACACAATGAAACTACATCCAGTAACAATTATGATTGGATTATTGATTTTTGAACATTTCTTTGGTATATTAGGTATGGTTGTTGCAACGCCAGTAATCGCATGTATAAAGGTGTTTGTTCTATTCTTAGATGAAAAGTATAACTTAAGAGGAAAAATATCTGGTGAAAACGAAGTTGCAGAAACAAAAGCTAAATAAATATAAAACATTGATGAAAGATGAGTACAATATAAAGTATTTATAGAGAGTTAACGGTTGGTGAAAGTTAATAATAACTATATTGGAAGCTACTTTTGGAGTTTTATCGGTAATACCGTTATAAAAATTAAGACCAATATAGGATGGTACCGGGCAATTGTCCTCCTAGATTAGGTCTTTTATTTGTGAAAGGAGAATAAAAAATGAAATTATATGTCATAGGTGGAAAAGCTAAATGTGGTAAAAATACTTTTGGAGAATATTTAAGAGAACAATTAAAGGATTATGGTTATAAACCATGTGTAATGCATATTACAGAACCATTATACGAATATGCAAGAAATTATTTTGAATATGATCCCATAAAAGATGAAAAACCAAGAGAATTTCTACAACAAATGGGAACTGAAATTATAAAAGAAAAAATGGGTAAAAAAGATTTCTTATTAAATAGATTATATGAAGATATAGAAATATTAAGTAATTTTTTTGATACATTTATCATTACAGATGCAAGACTAATTCATGAATTTGAAAGTCTAAAGAAAAAATATCCAGAAGTAGTAACAATAAAACTAGAAAGATATGATTATGATGATTTACTAACAGAAACAGAAGCAAATCATATAACAGAAAAAGAAATAGATATGTATAATAATTTTGACTATACAGTAAAAAACAAGAAATTAGATGATTTAAAAACACATGCTCTAGAAATAGTCAGAAAAGAAGAAAATTATGAGGGTGGTTTAATATGAATAAATTAATCGCAGTAGTAGGAATGAGTGGTTCAGGTAAAAGCGTAGTTACAGAATACTTAGAAGAAAACAATTGGACAAAACTATACTTTGGTGGAATCACATATAAATTAATGAATGAAGCTGGAATCGAAAGAGATATCGAAGGAAAAAATGAAAAAGAATTTAGAGAAAATCTAAGAAAAGAACATGGACCTGAATGCTATGCAAAATTCCTAGATCCTGAAATAAAAGAAGCATTAAAAGATAATGATGTAGTTTTAGATGGATTATATTCATGGTATGAATACAAATATTTAATAGAAAGATATCCATCATTAAAATTAATTTGTGTAGTAACAGATAAAGATATAAGATATGCACGTGTAGCAGAAAGACCAGATAGAAGCTTTGATAGAAAAGCCATTGAATATAGAGATCTATCAGAAATAGAAAATCTATATAAAGGTGGTCCAATTGCCTATGCAGATTACTACATATTAAATAATGATGATAAAGAAGCAGTTACAACAAGATTGCATGAAATACTTGAAAAGATAGGTGATAATTAATGAAAAAAATGACACATAATGAAATAAGAGAAACTTGGTTTAAATTTTTTACTGAACACGGGCATAAAATATATGAAAGTGCATCATTAATTCCAGTAAATGATGATAGCTTACTATGGGTAAATGCCGGAGTAACTCCATTAAAAAAATATTTTGACGGAAGTGAAGTACCAGATTCAAGAAGAATAGTAAATATTCAAAAATGTATTAGAACAAATGATGTAGATAATGTAGGTATAACAAAAAGACATCAAACATTCTTTGAAATGATGGGAAATTTCTCAGTAGGAGATTATTTTAAAGAAGAAGCAATAAAATATGCTTTTGAATTATTAACATCAAAAAAATATTTTGACATTGATAAAGAATTATTATATGTCACTGTATATACAGATGATGAAGATGCAAAAGACTATTGGATAAAAGAAGGACTTAATCCAGAACATATTATTCCACTAGAAGGAAATTTCTGGGAAATTGGAGAAGGCCCATGTGGACCAGATTCAGAAATTTTCTATGATAGGGGAGAAGAATATGATCCAGATCATAATGCCCTAGAACTATTTAAAAATGATGAAGAACAAGAAAGATATGTTGAAATATGGAATAATGTCTTTTCACAATTTAACTCAGAAGAAGGAGTAAAAAGAAAAGACTATAGAGAACTACCAAGTAAGAATATAGATACAGGAGCAGGCCTAGAAAGATGGTGCTGTATCTTCCAAGGAGTAGATTCTAACTTTGAAACAGATTTATTCCTACCAATAATTAAACATATAGAAGAACTATCTACATATGACTATGTAGGACAAAAAGAATTTAAAATAATCGCAGACCACATAAGAGCAGTAACATTTGCCATTGCCGATGGAGCATGCTTTGAAAATGTAGGTAGAGGATACGTCCTAAGAAGATTATTAAGAAGAAGTGTTAGATTCGGAAGAAATATTGGTATTGAAGGACCATTTATGTATAAAATTGTATCTGATGTAGTAGATGTAATGAAAGATGCATACCCATATCTAATAGAAAAACGTCCAGAAGTAGAAACAATTATCCTAGAAGAAGAAAAATTATTCCTAAAAACACTAGAAGAAGGAGAAAGACGTCTAAAAGAAATGACAGAAAACTCAACTGATGGTGTAATATCTGGAGAAGATGCTTTCAAATTATATGATACATATGGATTCCCATTTGAACTAACAGAAGAATATTTAAAAGAAAAAGGATTCACAGTATCGAGAGAAGAATTTGAAAAATATATGGCTAAACAAAGAGAATTAGCACGAGAAAATGCTAAAACTAAAACTTCAATGGCAGCTCAAAAGAAAGTATTATTAGATTATAAAGATAGAAGTGAATTTTGTTATGGATTATACAGACTAAAAACAAAAGTCCAAGCAATATTCTCAAAAGATGAAAGAGTAAAAGAAATAGATCATGATACTTATATATCACTAGATAGAACTTGTTTCTATGCTGAAAGTGGTGGACAAGTAAGCGATACAGGAATGATAATTGGAGATAGCTTTAAAGCAAGAGTCGTAGATGTATTTAAAGCTCCAAATGGTCAACATATCCACAAAGTAAGATTACTAGATGGAATTATTCATGAAGGGGATAACGCTGAAGCAATATTAGATAAAGATAAAAGAAAACAAACAGAATGTAATCACTCAAGCGTTCATATCCTTCAATATTCACTACAACAAGTAGTATCAAATACCATCAAACAAGCAGGAAGTTATGTAGATGGAGACAAACTAAGATTTGACTTTACATATTCTGGAAAAATGACAGATGAAAAAATCTTAGAAGTAGAAGAATTTGCTAACAATATGATAGGAGAAAACTTAATTGTCTCAACAGAAGTAATGCCACTAGAAAAAGCTAAAAAGATAGGTGCTATGGCCTTATTTAGTGAAAAATACAAAGATATGGTTAGAGTAGTAAAAATAGGTAAATCAGTTGAACTATGTGGAGGCACTCATACATCAAATACAAGTTTAATTGGTAACCTAGCTATCTATAATTGTGAATCAAAAGGTAGCAATGTATATCGTATAGAAGCAGTAACAGGAAATAAAATAGAAGGGGCATTATCCGAAGTAGTAAAAACATATAATGATGAAAAATTAAAACTATTAATAAAAGCAAAAGAAATTCTAGAAGATGCAAGAAATAAAGGAATTAAATTAGACTTTGAAGTTGATATAACAAATGAAAGACCAACATCATATAAAGATATAATCTATAATAGAAATGAATTACAATATGTACATCATGAAGTAAAAGAATTAGAAAAAAAATACTATGATATTTTAGAGAAGAATACTCTTCAAAATCTAGATATTTATAAAGAAAGCTTTGAAAAGATTAATGATGTAAACGTATTAGTAATGAAACAAAATAATAAAGATATTAATTTACTTAAGAGTATTGCAGATTCCTTACTAAATGAAATTAAAGATGGAGTAGTATTCTTCATTAATGTAAAAGAAGACGATACAGTTAATTTCATTTGTAAGAGTAATTCAAAAGTAAAAGCAGGTCCACTTGTTAAAGAAGCATCTCTAACCGCAGGAGGAAACGGAGGAGGAAGTCCAACATTTGCTCAAGGTGGAGGAAAATCAACAGAAGAATTAGATAAGATAGAAAAAGATATAAAGAAAGCAATAAAAGAATATGAATAGTTATCTATTAGAAGGAATAGATTATGTTGCATTAGAAAATGAAGTAAATAAAATAATTACAAAAGAAAAATTTACTTCATCTACAATATCTACTTATGATATGGATGAGTCAGAATTACAAAATGCATTAGAAGACTTAGACACATATAATTTCTTATCTGATAAAAAAACTATAATTATTAAAAATATAGATTCATTAAAATATGATGAAAATAAAAAAGATTTTGATCATTTAATAAAGTATATTGATAATCCAACACAAGATAATTTACTAATAATTGAAGCAAAAAAATTAAATGGGACATACAAAACAACAAAAGAATTAAGAAAAAAATGCAAATGTATCGAGTTAGAACAAAACACAAAAGCATTTATTAAAAATGAATTAAAAGATTACAAAATAAATCAAGAAGCAATTAATTTATTAGATGAATACTGTAATGGAGATTATACAAAAATACAAAGCGAATGTGATAAATTAAAAAATTTCAAGTATGATGATAAAATAATAACAAATGACGATATAAAAAATATAGTAAGTAAAAAGCTAGGTGATCCCCAAGAATTAACATTTAGTTTTACAAGAAGTATCGCAGAAAAAAACAAAAAAGAATCATTAAAAAAATATAAAGAATTAATAGATTATAATATTGATTCTTTAAGTATACTTGGATTATTAGGATCACAAATAAGAATAATATATCAAGTAAAAATACTAGATTCAAGAGGTATGAGACTACAAGATATTGCTAAAACACTAAAAGAAAAAGAGTTTAGAGTAAAAAAGACAATGGAACTAATTGGTTTATATACCCAAGAAGAAACACTTGATTTGATGCAGAAACTTGCAGAAATAGATTTAAAAATAAAAACAACTGATACCGATCCAAATACAGAAATAGAATTATTTATAATAAATCTATAAAAAAAGAAATAGTTTAATTACTATTTCTTTTAATTTGTTCAAGTTTTTCATATATATCTTTTATATTCTTTTCATAACCAATATCCTTAGGAGTATAATACTTTTTATTCTTTAATTTATCTGGTAAATATTGTTGAACAACAAATGCCCCCTTATAATCATGAGGATATTTATA
>CACXJP010000040.1 GCA_902768065.1 uncultured Erysipelotrichaceae bacterium | reverse complement strand
ACAAATTAAAAAGAACTCCTAATTTAATAGGAATTCCTTTATTTTATAAGGCTTAATTATTACCTTTTTGAGATTTTATCTGAGCTTGTGCAGCAGCAAGTCTTGCGATTGGTACTCTAAATGGTGAGCATGATACATAATCTAATCCAATTGAGTTACAGAATTCAACTGATGTTGGATCTCCTCCATGTTCTCCACAAATACCAATGTGTAGTTTTTTATTAACTGGTTTTCCTAATTTAACAGCTGTTTCCATTAATTTTCCTACACCATTTTGATCTAATCTTGCGAATGGATCATTTTCAAATATTTTCTTATCATAGTATGCATCTAGGAATTTACCTGCATCATCTCTTGAGAATCCAAATGTCATTTGTGTTAAGTCATTTGTTCCGAAGCAGAAGAAGTCAGCTTCTTTTGCTATTTCATCTGCAGTTAAGGCTGCACGTGGAATTTCAATCATTGTTCCAACTTCATATTTTAATTTAGATTTAGCAGCTTTAATTTCTGCGTCTGCAGTTTCTACAACTACTTGCTTAACAAATTTTAATTCTTTGATATCACATACTAGTGGAATCATTATTTCTGGTTCAATGTTCCAATCTTTGTGTTTTGCTTGAACATTGATTGCAGCTCTAATAACTGCCTTTGTTTGCATCTTAGCTATTTCAGGATATGTTACAGCTAAACGGCATCCTCTGTGTCCCATCATTGGGTTGAATTCGTGTAGTGAATCAATATAGTTTTTAATTTCTTCTACAGTCTTTCCTTGTGCCTTTGCAAGTTTCTTAATATCAGCTTCTTCTGTTGGTACAAATTCATGTAGTGGTGGATCTAGGAATCTGATTGTTACAGGATATCCTTCAAGTGCTTCATATAATTTTTCGAAGTCACTTTGTTGATATGGTAAGATTTTTTCAAGAGCTGCTTCTCTTTCTTCAACTGTATCTGAACAAATCATTTCACGGAATGCTGCGATTCTGTCTTCTTCGAAGAACATATGCTCTGTACGACATAGACCAATTCCCTCAGCTCCTAATTCTCTTGCCTTTTTAGCATCTTGTGGAGTATCTGCATTTGTTCTAACTTTTAATGTTCTAATCTTATCAGCCCATTCCATAACACGTCCAAATTCTCCAGCAATTTTTGCATCTACTGTTTTAATAATTCCATCATAGATATTTCCAGTAGATCCATCAATTGAGATATAATCTCCTTCATGATAAGTCTTACCAGCAAGTGTAAATTCTTTTTTATCTTCATTCATGATGATATCTCCACAACCTGATACACAGCAAGTTCCCATACCACGAGCAACTACTGCAGCGTGTGAAGTCATTCCTCCGCGAACTGTTAAGATACCTTGAGATGCTTTCATTCCAGTAATATCTTCTGGTGAAGTTTCAAGTCTTACTAATACTACTTTTTCTCCTTTTTCATGCCATGCAACTGCATCATCTGCAGTAAATACTACTTTACCACATGCAGCTCCTGGTGATGCTCCTAATCCTTTTCCTGCAGGAGTTGCTTTCTTAAGTTCAGCAGCATCAAATTGTGGATGTAGTAATGTATCTAAGTTTCTTGGATCAATCATTGCTACTGCTTCTTCTTCAGTTCTCATTCCTTCATCTACTAAGTCACAAGCAATTTTTAAAGCAGCTTGAGCAGTTCTTTTACCATTTCTTGTTTGTAACATAAATAATTTTCCATGTTCTACAGTAAACTCCATATCTTGCATATCTCTATAATGATTTTC
Source organism: uncultured Erysipelotrichaceae bacterium (assembly GCA_902768065.1). Next base: position 12,001 of record CACXJP010000040.1, on the reverse strand, counting down.
TAGAGTTTTACAAACTTCTGTAAATTGTTTAAATGCTTCAGGGAATTTATCTTCCATTTCAGATATATGCATTGGTGTTCTAACTCCTGCAACAACATCTTCTCCTTGTGCATTTGTTAAAAATTCTCCAAATAATCCTTTATCTCCAGTAGCTGGGTCTCTTGTAAATGCAACACCAGTACCACAGTCATCTCCCATGTTACCAAATGCCATTGATTGAACATTTACAGCAGTTCCCCATGAATATGGAATATCATTATCTCTTCTATAAACATTTGCTCTTGGGTTATCCCATGAACGGAATACTGCTTTGATAGCTCCCATTAATTGTTCTTTTGGATCAGTTGGGAATTCACTACCAATTTTCTTCTTATATTCTTTCTTGAATTGAGTAGCTAATTCTTTTAAATCATCTGCATCTAATTCAACGTCTTGAGTAACTCCTTTTTTTGCTTTCATTTTATCGATTAATTCTTCAAAGTATTTCTTTCCAACTTCCATAACAACGTCAGAATACATTTGAATAAATCTTCTATAGCAGTCCCAAGCCCATCTTGGATTATTTGATTTTTCTGCTAAAACTTCTACAACTTCTTCATTTAATCCTAAGTTAAGAATTGTATCCATCATACCAGGCATTGAAGCTCTTGCTCCAGATCTTACTGATACTAATAATGGATTTTCTTTATCACCGAATTTCTTTCCAGTGATTTCTTCCATCTTAACAATATACTCATTAATTTGTTTTTGGATGTCTTTATTAATCTCGCGTCCATCTTCATAATATTGAGTACATGCTTCAGTTGTAATTGTAAATCCTTGTGGAACTGGTAATCCAATATTAGTCATTTCTGCTAAGTTAGCACCTTTTCCTCCAAGTAATTCACGCATATCTGCATTTCCTTCTTTAAATAAATATACGTATTTGTGCATTATATGATTCCTCCTTTATCACAATACATAGTATACCAAATTGTCCTATTTCATACAAGAAAAAACACTTATTTTTCTTATTAAATTTCTTTATATACAAAAAAATAGTAAAGTTTTATTTCTTTACTATTTGTTTTGGTTTTCTTTTTTCATTGTTCATATTTGCTAGAGCATTTATATATTTATCTGCAGCTGCCATTTGTTCTGGTGTATATTCTCTAACATTGTCTCTTACATTTCCTCTTCGTGGATATAATACTGATGATGTAACTCTTGTTGGAGTTCTATGTGTTCCAGCATGTCTTATTATTTTTAATTCATTTGAGACATTATCTAGTTCCACTTTATTATTCATATAGTCTTGAAAGTCTTTGTTTGAAGCTCTATCTGTTAGATATTTATATCCAGCAACTAGTGGTGAAATAAATCCTAAAACTCCACCTAATCCAATTCCTAATAGTCCAGTTGCTACACTTGCACCACATGTAATATTATCTCTTTTATTTGTATTATCAATGTGTGGTTCTTTTCCTGAGATATTTGTCATAGCTCTTCTATATCTATCATTTCTTGCTGTAGCTGATGCTGTATCTACTTTTATTCCATCGGCTGTAATTTTTTTTAAATGTTCTATTTCTTTATCGTAGGCATCTTGTTCCATTTTTTGTTTTTTAGTTTCACTGCAATATCCTGATAGTGCTGCTAGAGCTGTTCCAAATGCAGCAATTCCCATTGGTAAAGCCATTGTCATAGCAACAACTCCAAATACAGCTGTTGATATACCTGCAACTACATACATATTTAATTTTCTAAATGATTTGTTTTTCTTTTCTTTTTGTTCCTTTTTTGTATTTCTTATTAATGATTCAGCATATTCTCTTGTAGTCATTTTATCTATCCCCTTCATTCAAGATAGGTTATATTATAACACAAAAGTATTGATTAGTCAATCAATACTTCTTATAACTAAATGATGTCAGACCTTTATCATTAATAATAGTTAGATCTAAATAAACTGAATAATCTTTTTGATATTGTAGTATTACTCTATCATCTAATGTCTTTATTTTATCTGCAGATAATTCTCCGTATGCTTTAATAATATCTTCTTTTGTGCTTCCGTTTGTTATTCCCTTTGCTAGTTTAAATGTAACTGGATTCATAGCATGTTCATTATTGACTGTTATTCCCCATGTTTCACAATCTAGTATTTCTCTTCTTTTATCTTTAAGATTTATTATTCCAACTTTAACATCCGAATCAAAATCTTTATTTACTACTGTTAATGATACTGATGTTTTATCATTCTTTATCAGTGTTAATCCATTATTGAATGAATTTCCATTTATTGTCCAATTATTTTTTTCAAAGTTTCTATAACTAGTATTTAACTTATATTTTATACCAGCCATACTGAACTCTGTTTCCGTCCAATCTTCACTTACTGTATTGGTTGAGGATTCAATAACACCTGATTCTTTTTCACTTGATATATTTCCTTCTACTTTTGTATATACACCTATAAATGCCAAAGACAATACAGATAATACTAATATTGATATTGAAATAATAACAACTGTTTTATTACCACTATTACTACTATTACTTTTTACTTCTTCTTTTGCATTTTCTTCATCCGCATCAAGAAATTCTATTTCTTCTTTTTTGTCTTCTACAAAGATAAATTTATCTATCTTACCAGATTTATTTTCTTTGAGTACTTCTCCGCATACATCGCAAAAGTTCGCATCTGCTTCTACTTTAGCACCACACTTATCACAATACATACTTTATTCCCCATTTCATCAATTATTCACTTATAAACTTTTTTAATTCTTCTCTACTCATGAAGCCAACTGCTTCTTTGACAATTTCGCCTTTACTAAATATTTTTAATGCAGGAATAGACATTACCTTATACTCTTTAGCAATTGTACCAAATCTATCTACATCTACTTTTACTACATCTATACTATCAATATCTTCTAATATCATTCCTAACATTTTACATGGATTACACCAATCTGCATAAAAATCTATTAAAACCCTTTCACTTTTTATTACTTCATTAAATTCATCTACTGTTTTTATGTGTCTCATACGAATCTCCTTTACTATATCTTATTTGAATCTTTTAATTTATCTATAGTATTACTATCAACCACTTTATATTCTATCATAATATCAATTGCTTTTTGATTTGCTTCTTCACTTGTAATATTATTGCCTTTAACTGATCTACTTAAATCAATAATATCTGATATTGGTTTAGTATAAGTACTTGTATATCTTGATAATAATGGTGTTTTATATAATACAAAATTAATAATTGTACTATCTCTAAACATCTCTACATTACCAAATGGTATTATTAATATTACTGATATGATAAAGACTATTAAATATCCCTTAATAAGTGATACTAATCCTCCTAATACTTTAGATGGTATTACTAAGATAATAGTTGCATTTACTATTTTTTGAACAATTCTTGATAGCTTTAATGTAAAAATATATATTCCAAGTAATAAACCAAATACTATTAAAAATGCTATTAATTGGTAAAGCATTATATTTAATGAACTTATCCCATTGATTGATCCTTTAAATTCAAAGAACGGTAAATATATACATAATATATTTCCAATTATTCCTTTCAATTGCCATGATAGTACAAATATTATTATTAGTCCTACCAATGATACTAATTCTTTAATTACTCCTCTATGAGCTCCTACAATTATAAAGGAAATTAATACTAAAATTAAGCCTATATCAAATATGTTTAGCATAATTCACCTCTTTACCATATATATTCATTATAAACTATTTATTAAATTTATGCTATAATTATTTTGAGGTGAGACAATGTTAGATGATTATTTGACAGAAATTGGATTTAATAAAAGTGATATTTCATACATTAAGTCTATATATTTTCAATCTTCTTATGATGAAACTAGTTTATTATATAATTTTAGAAATATAGTTAATTATTTTCATAAGAATGGTTTAAGTAATGTAGATATTATTAATATTATTAAATTTATTCCTGAATTAGTTATCACAAGTCTTGAAAATATTAAAATAAGAGTTAGAGATCTTAATAATATTGGCTTTAATAGATTACAAGTGTTCAAAATTATTAAAGAATATCCATATATTATTAAATTATCTACTCAAAAAATATATAATAAAGTTAAATTTCTTACCTCTTTAGGATTTAGTAGTAGTAATGTTATTGATATTATTTCTAATAATATCAATATAATTAGTTTAGATAATTCAATTATTAGTAATAAATTTAATTATTTTGGAGAGTTAGGTTATTCTCCTAAAGAAGTTATTAATTTACTTTATTTAAATCCTAATATTATTGATACTAATTTAAATAATATTAAAAGTAAATATAAATACCTTACTGATCTAGGATTTAAAGATAAAGATATCATTAAAATATCATTATGTATTCCTGATATATATACTTCAGATAATGATATTCTTAAGATTAATTTTTCTTATTTACTTGATTATGGTTTTACTATGAAAAATATAATTAGTATTATTAATAAAATACCTAATATATTGGATAAACAATACTTAGATTTATTAACTGAAAAATTTGATAATTTAACAAAACTAGGTTTTAGTAAAAATGAAATAGTTAATAATATTAAAAATAATCCATATATTCTTTTATTTACTTGTGAGTGTATAAATAATAATCATGATATTCTTATTAAAGAAGGTTTTAATAATTATACTATTTCTCTTTGCCCTTTACTAATTACATATAATTCTTTTGAGATTGAAAATAGGATTAGTTTTTATAAGAAAATAAATATTTATGATATGATTCTTGATAATCCTAGTTTTTTGTTATTTAATTTAGATTTTATAAAATTAAGATATAATTATTTACAGAAGAAGAATCAATCTTTACATTGTCTTTTTCTTGATGATATTATGTTTTATAATAAATATCATATTACTAGAGATAAATTACTTAAAGGAGATAAATAATGGATGTATTAATTAAATATGGTTTTACAATAGAAGAAATTAAGATAATTATGGATTCTAATATTAACTTTGATTCTATTAATGATAAAGATGTCAATGAATTAATTAATATTTTAGATGATATAGGTTGTTTAAATAAACACATTAAAAATATATTTATTTCTAATCCTTTTATTTTTAATCAAAGTATAAATGAGATTAAGAAGATAATTGAATTTTTTTATAAAATTGGATTAGATAATTTGTGGTATTTATTTGATACTGATCCATTTTTATTAAATAATAAGTATAATTTTTATAAAAGAATATATGATAGACTTAGAAAAGAGAATAAATCTGATGAGGAAATAGTTAATTATTTCTATTATGAATTAAAGGAGGTTATCTAATTATGAATGTTGTTATTAAAGTTAATGATGAAATTAAAGAAAAAATGATTGAATATTATAAGGATAAAAGAAGAGATAAAGTTATTCCTTATGTTGTTTTTCAAGCTGAGGAAGAAGATACTGTAATTACAATGTATGAGTCTGGTAAAGTTATGTTTCAAGGAACAAGTGCTGATGTTGATGCTGCTATGTGGGGTGTTCAGTTAGAAAATACTAAAGAAAAGAAAGAAGAAAGAAAAAAAGCTGATTTAAAATATTATAATTGTAGTGCAGTTGGTTCTGATGAAGTTGGTACTGGAGATTATTTTGGACCTATTGTTGTTACTGCATGTTATGTATCAAAGAATGACATAAAGTTTTTAGAAGAATTAGGAGTTGGAGATTCTAAAAAGATAGATGATGCTAAGATATTAAAAATTGCTCCGGAGATTGCTAAAAGAATTAAATATAAAAGTGTTATTCTTACCAATAAAGAATATAATGAAAAATATACTAAAGAATTAAATATGAATAAGATTAAAGCAATTCTTCACAATAAGGTTTTATATCAACTTGTTCATTCAGATATAGATAAATATGATTATATCATTGTTGATGAATTTGCAAGAGAAGCTAGATATTATGAATATATAAAAGATCAAGATGCTGTTCAAAGAGGAATTACTTTCCTTACTAAAGCTGAAGATAAAAATAATGCTGTTGCATGTGCTTCCATTATAAGTAGATATTTATTCTTAAGAGAGTTTGATAAGTTATGTGATGAAATACATATACCTTTACCAAAAGGTGCTGGAAAAGATGTTGATACTATTGGTGAAGAAGTAGTTGAAAAATATGGAGAAGAAAAGCTAAAAGATATTGCTAAAGTTAATTTTAAGAATACTGATAGAATTTTACATACAATGATATATTAAAAAGAGATAATAGTTTTGAAGTTGTCAATGATAAGTAGACACTAAAAAAGATTAATTAAAGCCTAGTTGAGTTCTATACTCAACCGGGTTTTTATATTGTAATGCATAACTAGGACGATAATTGTTATTATCCCAAACAATATCATTAATAAATTCTTGAACTGTGTTATAATTATTTATGTCAAAATCAATATACATTTCCTTTTTAATCCAGCCATTTTTAGATTCAATTACTGGATTGTCTGTTGGGGTACCAGCTCTAGATATAGATCTGGTTACATTGTAGGAATTAAATATATTGTTAAATGACACTGAGGAATATGCGGCTCCTTGATCTGTGTGAACGATAGTCTCAAGGTTTTCGTATCCTCTTTTTATTTTGTTATTTAGCATATTATTAACTGCTTTTCTATGATTTACTACATCATTACCATGTAATGATTCTTGTACATCTGAACCAACTATTTCATTATTAAATACATCTAAATAAAATGTCCAATCATATTTTTTTTAAACCTAAATGATGTTGTATCAGAAACCACCTTTTCAAATGTTCTAGACGTATTCCAATTATATCCAATAATATTTTCATATTTAACTGACTCTTCACCAGGCTTTTTATACTTATAATGTTTAGCCTTTGATTTGATCTTTAATAATTTACATACTTTATGAACTAGGTTAGCTGAAATTACCCAGCCAGTTTCTTCTACTATTATTTTCCATATTCGGTGATATCCGTAACTAGGCTTTTTTTATGAATGCCTTTAATTAATTTCCCTAAATCTTTTCTATTCATCTCATATTGATTCAACTCATCGTGAATTTTACAATCGTACCATCTCCTTTCATTAGGTATCCTTTTTTAATAATTCGTTCTCAATTCTTAATTTCATATTTTCATACTCTAATTGTTCTTCTTTTGTTAAGTTTTTCTTATTAGAATACTTAGCTAAAGGATTATTATGTTTTCTTTTTGGTATTAAGCCTTCATATCCTTTTTCTCTATAAATCTTTATCCAATTATTAATCATCCCATTATTTAAACCTGTATCTTTCGTTATTTGAAATGTACTAGTTTCCATATCTAATGCTGGTTTTATTATCTTATATTTTTCTTCTGCAGTCCATTTTTTGTGTTTTTGACCTTTTTTTGCCATATTATCAACTCCTTTATTAAATTATATCAAATGAAAAAGTGGAACATCTTTTTTTATGTCCACTTTTATCTTACAACTTCAAATAGTTTATCTCTTTTTTTTAATTAATACTGGTCCTTCTTTTTCTGGTGTATTGTTTTTAGATGTATCTTTGATAAATTTTTCATATGAAAATCTATTTCCAAATGATTGACTTAATTGTTTGTCATAAAATACCACTTTGTCAGGTGTTGATGGTGCTTGTGGGTACCATTTTCTTTTTCTTTTCTTTTCTTTTTCGTCGATAGGCTTTACCTTATACTCATGAGCAAATACCATTTTATCCTCCTTAGGTTAATTTCTTACAATTACATCTATTGTATTAAAATTTTCATTATATAATTTTTCTGCAGCAGTATGATTCATATTTACACATCCATGACTACCATTAGTTAAATATTCCTTCTTATTGAATTCACTATAATTTCTCCAATCAGCATCATGAAATCCTATTCCTGATGAGAAAATGAATGGCATCCAATAGTCAACTGATGCATTATATGTTGAACCATCATCATTACTTCCTGTAAGTGTTGTTTTATATGAAAAATATGCTTTATTTAATTCATATACTCCTGTTGGGGTATCGTGGATATCTTTCATTCCTGTCACTACACTTGTTGACCATTTTCTTTGTCCATTACTGAAATAATATAATCTTTGAATACTTAGATCAACTAGTATAAAATCTGTTGAAATATAATCTTTGTTAATGTATCCTTTTTTATCTTTGGCATATACAATTTTATACCAATCATTATACTTTGATTCTATTGGATATATTTTACCTTCAGAGGCTTCATTTAATATTCTTGATGATATACTTGCTCCTCTTCTAATATTAACAATATCACCAGTTATTATTCCATATCTTGCTCCATTATCTTCATATTCTACTACTGGAGTGTTTCCTATTAGATAATTACATGTTATTGGTCCTACTATTCCATCTGCCTCCAAATTATTTTTTCTTTGATAATCTTTAACGCATGATAGTGTTTTTGAATCAAATAAACCATTTTCTTCTAATTGACAGTTCATTCTAATATTTAATAACTTTTGTAATCTTTTTACTTCTACATTATTATCACTATAAGTAAGTGTTTTTGTACAGTCTAAATCTAGAGCATAACAATTACTATAACTGATTAATAATACTAATAGAAAAATAAATATAATTTTCTTCATAATATCTCTCCTAATCACAAGTAAATATTGTAGAATTATATTTTATATTTGTCAATTGAAAAAGAGTAACTATTTACTCTTTCTTGTATATACTAAGTGTTTAAATTTAATATCATTTTCTTCTTGTTCTGATAAAACTTCTTTTGTCCAATCTTTTTTATTAAATTTAGGAAAGTATACATCAGCATCTTTTGCTTCAGCATCTACTTCAGTTAATATTAGTTTATTACTGTATTCTAACATTTGTTTATAGATTGATGCTCCTCCTATTATCATTACTTCTGGATATTCTATTATTGTATCTAATAGTTCATCCATTGATGTAACTACTTCTACATCACTACCCAAATCTAATTTTTCAAATGATAATACAATATGCTTTCTTCCTGGTAGAACTCCTGGAAGTGATAGAAATGTATTGTATCCCATTACCATTGGTTTACCCATGGTTTGTTCTCTAAAGAATTTCATATCTTCTTTAAAACGCCAGATTAAATCATTATTACGGCCTAATTCTAAATTTTTACCTACTGCCGCGATCATTGTTACATTCTTCATATTATATTCCTAACTTAAATTTTAATTGTGGGTTTTTTGTTTTGATTAATTCTCTTGGGTAGTCTTTAATTTTAACATCATCTGGCATAATGTCTTCAAGTTTTTCTATTTTTTTATTTAATTCTATTGTTGCTTCACAGTTAATTGGATCTCTATCTAGCATTTCGATTGCTTGATCGATGTGTCTATCATATAATTGAATATTAATTGGTTTCCATGTGAAGGTTCCTGGTTCTAATCCTAATTCTCTTGCGACCATTATTTGTAGGGCAGCATATTGGACTTGATTTATACATCCTGCGGTTGCAAAGTCACTTGATCTTTGTACCATTGTCATATCTAAGTAGTCTTTTCCGTCCCAATCATGTCTTACATTCCATACTGTTAGGAATGCACATGGCTTTAGTCCATGTTTTTCATTAAAATCATCTTGTTGCCATAAACATGTTATGTTTCTTCTTCCATCTTGATTATTTCTAATTTGTTCTATTACTTCTTTTTTTAGCATGTTCCTTCTATTAACTGTTTCTCCATAGCATGCACCTATTGTAGGATGTCCTTCTTCATTTAAGATATATTCTCCGTTTTCATCTTTGATTGCCCAATCTAGCCACCAGTTATTAATCTTATGGTCTTCATCCCATGTTTTTCTTCCTAATAATTCATCAAATAGAACTAAATCATTACTTTCCCTTTGATAAATCCAAAGTATTTCAGCGATACTTGCTTTTACAGCAATTGGTCTTAGAGTTATCATTGGTGATTCACCTTTTGATAAATCATATGTACATTCTACTCCTTGGTTTACGCTTATTGTGTGAGCAGGCACCCATACTTCATAACCATTATCTTTTGGAATAACTAATTCTTCATCCCAAATCTTTTTTCTTGTTCCATCTTCTAATACTAATTCATTTGTTTTACCATCATATTTAGCATTTTCATAGAAATCTTCATAATGTGGTCTTGGGTTATGATCAAGACATCCTTCTCTTAGGATTTTATCCATTATGAATTTAGTATACATATCTCCTTTTGTACCTATAGGATTTCCTGCTTTATCTACTAGCAGACCATTCTTTATCTTAGGTTTTTTATATGTTGTCTTTTTTAATTTTAATGGTTCTTCCCCCAACTTAATCTTTTCTGCATTAAATTTATTTAAATCAAATTTTGCCATCTTACTACCTCCTATTTAATTATATCTCATATGTAAATAAGTACACAAGAAAAAAGAATGAATATTATCCATTCTTTTTAGTGAATTCTTCAAATTCTATAATTTCATCAGTTTCAAGATCTGTTTTATTTAATTTTTCAATTAAACTCTTTTGTTCTCTTGATAATTTTTTAGGTGTATATACTTTAAATAATACATACATATCTCCTTTATGTCTTCTATATTTATTATTTACACCTTTTCCTTTAATTCTTTGTTTATCTCCACTATTTGTTCCTGCGGCTACATTTAATTTAACATTTCCATATAGTGTAGGGATTGATTTCTTACATCCTAGAATTGCTTCTGTCAAAGTTAATGGAACTTCTAGATATATATCATCATTATTTCTTATAAAGTATTCATGTTCATCTACAATAAATTCAATATATAAATCTCCATTTTCTCCACCGTTTGATCCCGGATTACCTTTACCACTTACTCTTTGTCTATCTCCTGTTGAGATACCTTCTTGAATATTTATTGTTAATTTCTTATTTACTGTTACTTGTCCTTTTCCATGACATTCAGTACATTTTTTCTTATATGTATGTCCTGCGCCCTTACAATCAGGACAAGTTGTTGTAGACATAAATGAGCCAAGTATTGTTTGTTGTTGAGTTGTTACTGTTCCCCTACCATGACATGTAGAACATTCTTCTCTATCAAATCCTCCATGTCCATGACATTTTTCACAATCTTCAACTACATCTATATTGAATTTTTTCTCACATCCATAGATTGATTCTTCAAATGTAAGATTCATTCTCATTAGAATGTCACTTCCGCGAGTGGCACGTGGTTTACTATTTCTTCCACCACCGAAGCCTCCGAAACCTCCAAAACCAGAGTCTCCGCCAACTCCACCAAAGATAGAATCAAATATATCACCAAAATCAAATCCAGCTCCTCCAAAGTCTTGGAATCCACCGAAGCCACCCATACCTGGTCCTGAGCTTCCTACTCCTGCATGTCCATATTGATCATACATTTTTCTTTTATTTTCATCTGATAATACTGAATATGCTTCTTGGGCTTCTTTGAATTTTTCTGCGGCATCTGGATTATCTTTATTTAAATCTGGGTGAAATTCTTTGGCTTTTTTTCTAAAAGCACTTTTTATTTCGGCTTCTGTTGCAGATTTAGGTATTCCCAAGACATCATAATAATCTCTTTTTTCTGCCATTACTTTTCACCTCCATTTTTTATTTCATAATACTTATCTATTAATTTATCAAAGTATTCAATTGCATTTTTATAAGTCTCTTCTTTATTTAAATCTATTCCTAATACCTTAAATGTTTCTGTTGGCCATTTATCACTACCAACTTTTAAGAATTTAATATATTTATCTAAGATATCTTTATCTCCTGATAGTATCTTATTTGCTATATATGATGCTACGCTTATTGATATGGCATAACTATATAGGTAAAAATTCATATAGTAATGACTTCTATTTACCCATCCATTTTTTATCTTATCATCATATTTAACTGTATCTCCATAATATTTACTTAATGAATCATAACTTAACTTATCTAAATATTCTTTTGTTAATACTCCACCATTATGAAC
>CACXJP010000039.1 GCA_902768065.1 uncultured Erysipelotrichaceae bacterium | reverse complement strand
CAATGATATGTTTTAGGAAATAAATTATATGGAGTTATTTCCTTAATACTATAAATATTACCTAAAATCTTTAAATCTCTCATCAAAGTATTAGGATCACAAGAAATATAAATAATATTTTTAGGATTCATATCAATTAAATATTGACAGCTTTTCTTATCAAGTCCAGCTCTAGGAGGATCAACAATAACTAAATCATAATTATTAAATCTATCAATAACATTCTCAACTTTATCACATATATATTCAATATTAGATATGTTATTTAATCTCATATTATCTATAGCATCTTTAATATTAGAAGAATTATAATCAACACCAACAATACTCTCAGCATAATCAGCAATATATACACCAAAACTACCGGTACCACAATATAAATCAAGAACATTTACCGGTTTTAATTCTTTAACATATTCAAGAACTCTATTAAACATTTTATCAATTAAAAATTCATTAACTTGAAAGAAAGAATCACTCGATAAATAATATTTCTTATCACCTATATTAGTAATAATCCTATTATCACTACTAACAACTTCCCCATTAATAATCAAAACATCACAACAATCTAATAAAAAATCATAATTATCAATATTACCTTTTATATCAATAATAACTTGCTTTTCATCATTACTAGTTCTAATTAAAACTTCATCAATATTTTTAACTTTTCTTAATAAAGTAATTATTTTATTTATTCTCTTATTTGAAATAATACATTCATCTATATCTATGACATCATTTGTTTTATTTTTATATAATCCTAAGAAATTAGAATCACCATGAAGAATAAGTTTATTTCTATAGAATATATCATTATCAAAAACAATATCATTTACAATTTTACTACTTATATTAAGATTTCTCTCAACTAAATCTTTAAGTTTATCTTCTTTATATTTATTTTCTAAAGAATAATCATATTCTTGAAAACAACAGCCTCCACACATTTTAGAAAACTTACACTTGCTCTCTAACCTATCTGAAGATTTTTCAATTATGTTAATAGATTCACCTTCAATATATTTAGAAGTCTCTTTAACTATTTTGAAATCAACTAATTCATTTGGAAAAGCATTACATATAAAACATATTTTATCATTGTAATAAGCTATTCCTCTACCAAAATTATCTAACCTTAATATTCTTACTTTCATAAAATCCCTCACGTATATTATAACATATATCTCACATAATAATAATGGTGATTTACGTGAATAATAATCGAGGTATAACAGAACCAAAGAATGAACTAACATTAAATGGCCCCAAAGATTCATTTAATGAAGATATAGAAACAAATTATTCATTAATAAAAAAAAGAATAAAAGTAAGTCTAAAATATATAGATTTAAAAATAGGAAGATTATCTAAAACAAAAACAAAAATATTATACATAGATAATATAACTAATTTGAAACTTGTAAATAATATTAAAAACAAATTAGAAAAAATAGATATTGATGCAATTATAGATTCAAGTTATTTAAAGAATTCTCTAGAGCAAAATAATAATTTATTTCCAACTATAATAGAAACAGAAAGACCAGATAAAGCATGTATGGCCTTATTAGAAGGAAAAGTAATAATCTTAGTAGATAATTCTCCTTATTGTATTATATTACCTAATTTATTCTTTGATTTATTTCATACCCCAGATGACTATTATCAAAAGAACATCAATACTACTTTTATAAGAATAATTAGAATAATAGCCTTTATTATAGCAATTTTTCTACCAGGAGTATTCATAGCAATCACAACAAGGAATTATAATATAGTACCTCTAAATATGCTTTTAATATTTAAAGCAGGAAGAACCCTTGTTCCATTTCCAGCATATTTAGAAGCTTTATTCATGATAATATCTTTTGAAATATTAAGAGAAGGAGATTTAAGAATGACAAACTCATCAGCAACATCTATTTCAATATTAGGAGGATTAATTCTAGGAGATGCCGCAGTAGCAGCAGGAATAGTGTCACCCATTATGATCATAATAATCGCAATTTCATCAATCTCAGGATTAATATTTCCATCACAAGAATTGATAAATACTATTAGAATATATAAATTAATTAATCTATTATTATCATCAATTCTAGGTCTATATGGAACAATAATATGTCTAATTATTATAATTAATAATATTATAAAAACAAAAATATTTGGTTATAGATATATAAATTATGATAAATATGAATTATTAGATACAGTATTTAAATATAACACAAAGATAAAAAGAAGAAATTCTAAGTTAACAAATAATAAAATACGAGGAAGATACAAATGAAAAAAATATTATTATTACTTATAATTATAATAAGTTTTTATGTACCCAAATATAATGAATTAAACAATATAACAATAATAGATAAAATAATAATAGAATGCAGAAACAATAATTATAATATTACACTAAGAGAAAAATATATATCAAAAGAAGATAATAATCAAAAATATAAATATAATTACTATAAAACAAAAACAAATAATACAAGTAACATAGATAAAGAATTCTATAATAAATATCATAAAACATTCTATATAAGTAAATCAAAATATATAAATAAATGTATAAAAAAATAAAGATTACTCTTTATTTTTATTGAATTCTATCAAATTTTCTTTGTAATTCTTCTCTTCTTTTCCTTTCAAATTCATGATCAATAATGTATTTATCAGTCTTTAAAACAATATTACCTTCTTTTATATTTTTTGGAAGAGAAGACTTATCAACACAGACTATTTCACCATTATCTAAATTTTCCAAATTTACTTTAATATCGATTATTTCATCAACAACATACCTCATATTAATTACCATTTGTATTAGTATTTATTTTATCTATTACAATACCTTTCCCATCACTTTTTAATAAAATAGTTCCGTCTCTATCTGTACGATAAATTGTAGAATTAATTCTATTTAATTTGTTTAATACAACATCTTTAGGATGACCATAGTCATTATTTTTTCCAACACATATAATAGAATATTTAGGAGAAACCTCCTTTATAAATCTTGCAGAAGAAGAATACTGTGAACCATGATGTCCAACTTTTAAAACATCACTCTTTAAATCTTTATTAATTATCTTTTTTTCAACTTCGCTAGTTGCATCACCAGTAAATAAATAACTAGTATCTCCATAATATAATTTCAATACAATAGAAGTATTATTTAAATCTGTTTTATCATCTCCAACATATAAAATAGATATTTTTAAATCACCTAGATTAATAATAGAATCAATTTGAGGAGTTTCAAATTTGATTTTTTTTGCATCTAAACTATCTAAAACATCTTCAAAAGTTTTAGTCGTTGTAATTACACCTGGCATATAAAAATGATCAATTCGGAAGTTATCAATAATATCATCCATACCACCAATATGATCCTCATGAGCATGAGTACCAATAACATAATCAAAATGATTAATACCAAGAGAATTAAAGTATTCAACTAGTAATTTTCCATCAGCATTATTACCAGCATCAATTAAAACATTATTATCTAAATGTCTTATTAATATAGAATCCGCCTGTCCAACATCAAGATAATATATTTCTAAATTATCAGGACTTGTTACCACTACATTTGAAATATTATCTTGAGTAAATTCATTTATATATTTTTCTATATCATCATAAAAATAATAGCTTAAGGCAACTACTACTACAATAACAAACTCTAAAACTCTTCTTACATATTTATTCATATATCATCATCCTATATTAATATCATATCACTCTATATAAAAAAAAGAAAAGACCTTTTAGAGGTCTTTACATTATATTACATCTTCAATAAATTCTTTATTATATTTACATAAATATGCGTTCGCATCACTCTTAGACTTAATTACTTTAATATCTTTATTAACTATTTTTAAAGCAGTACAATTCTCAAGTCCATATACTTCTTTTTTATTTGATTTTAAGTTTTCTTCAAGTTCTTTTTGTTTTTTTTCATCACTATGATAATGAGGACAAATATTTATATCTACAAATTTAAGTCCATCAACAAATTCATATTTATCACTTTCTTCTCTCAAAATAAATGAATCAGAAAACCCACTATTAGCAAGTAATATAGCACCTGCTGAAACCCCTGCAATGACACAATCACGTTTAACTGCAGCATCAAGTAGTTTATCTATCTCATATTCTTTAACAGTATCCATAAGTTTAATAGTATCACCACCACCAATATAAATAATATCCGCAGTCTCAATCTTATTTTTAACTATATCAGGATTCTTAGTAACATTTTTTTTCTTTAAATACATTGTTTCGCAGCCTAAGTTTTTATAAATATTTTTAACATAATCATAATATGAATCAGCAAAACTATTAGCAAGACCAATAAAAAGTAATTTAGGTTTTTCTAACCCTGTCATTTTAACTATTTCTTCATCTATTTCTTTTGTCTCATAAGATTTATTACCTCTTCCAATTTCTCCTCCACCGATTAACATCAACTTCATATTATTCCCTCCTTACTTATTTAATGATTGAATTTCCATCCAATCCTGAGTTCCTCTAATAATACTTACTATTATCCTATCCAATTTAGATGGATACTTAACAAATTCTAATATTTCTTCTGGAGAAAAGTTTTCTAACAAATATCTCCCTATAGTATAAGCAGTCTCATACCTATTATTTTCAATAGAATTGAAATTTTCCAACTCTTCTTTAGTAATCATAATATATATCAATTTGCCAAATTGTTCAGGATTACCTAAATTAGTTGCAAGAGCCTCACAAAACCAAGCATTTCTATCGTCAACATTCTCTTCTTCTAGACTATTTTGACAAACATGAACAAACTCATGAGAAATATTCTGTCTCAATTGTTCAAGAGTCATATCTTTATATACATCAGTTTTATGTGCAGCATCAAGGGTAAGAGCATTAATATTATTATCCATGGTATCTGCGCAAATATCACTTCTATATAAATCATTATGCTTTTTTAAATGTTCTTTATATGCATCTATATCATCCCAAAAAACAATTTTAGTTTTCTTCTTATTTAAAATCTCAAAAAAACTAATAATTTCAATTGCTTTATCATCCAATTCTTTTGCTATATCCTTAAAATAAGGAACCTTTTCAATATCATCAACTATGTAAAAATCTGTTTCAAAACTCATATTAAATCTCCTTTTTTCTATTATATTCCCTTTTTATCCATTCAATAATTAATGCAACCAAATATGTAATTTCATTTTCTTTTAATTCTCTACCCTTAGGAATATTATGCCACTTTTCTAAACAACCCCTACAACAACAACCACAAGCATGTTGAGCGATAAAAACCGGGTGATTCTTCATAGGTGTTTGTTTACCATCATTCAAAGGATATGCACTAGAAATATTCTTTCTAATAAAATCATAGGCATGTTCTTCAATCTTATCAAATCCATTTTTATCGATATAATCTATTAGTTTTTTACTAAGTTTAAAACTACTTCTAAATTTAGATTTACTTAAACAAAATAGCTTATTATCAATGTACTTTTTTTGTTTCAGATTTAATTTCATTTATTATTCTCTCTTTAAATTTATTAAATTTATTTTCTAATCTTAAAGAAAGTGACTTACCATAAGATTTAACAAATATTTCTACTATATTAGTAAGCATTTTTTTGGTACGTCCATTAACTTTTGCAATTTCCTTCATCAATAAAACAATCTTATTATTATCATCCATTATCTCAACAAGAGACTTTATATTTAATTTCTTGCAAATATCTCCTAGTTGTTTGATAACTTCCTCTAATTCATCTTTTGTTAAAGAGTAAATATACTTATTCAAACTTTTCCTAAGAGTTCTAGAAAAATAAGATAATCTTGATCTAGTAATATAATTATTAGTAATTTCCCAATATAATATATCATGAGCAAGTATACCTGAAGCAGTAGTTTTTATTACTACTTCATTAGTATTTTCTAAAAGCATTCCAACTAAAGAATTTTCTGGAACAATATGATGATATTTTCTTTCTATCCTCTTATATTTTTTAGAATTAAGTATCTCAGGAAGTAAGCCAGGCCCATCCATACTATATATATCAGTAATTTTAGACTTAACAAAAGGATTAGTATTCATCGCAGCAACTAAAGCAATATTACCTCCTTTAGAATGTCCACCTAAAATAATACTATATTTTGATAAAGTATATCTTTTTAAATACTCAACTGCCTTTACATGAGATTTAGTAGGATATTGATAACTTAATAAAAAATCTTCATACCAACTACTTATCATTTCATCAGTACCTTCAAAAGATATATAAATATGATTCTTTAAATATTCAATAGTTATAACACTAAATTGACTATCATCATCAACTTCATATATATAATTAAATAATAAGCAATCCTTATAACGTTTCTTATTCATTATAGCTTTTAATAATCTTAAAGCATCCTTTTCAGCAATAATACTTTTCTTACCTCTTCTATCAATAGAAAATACCTTTTTACTAACACTTTCTAATGTTTCTTTTTCAGATAATTCAATATTTTGAAGATTAACATATGATAAGAAAGAAAAAATCATATTATCAACTTCATTAATCTCTTTATCTTCAAAACTATAATCACCATATTTATCAATATATTCAAATAATGTCATAACATCACCTACTCTCATATAGTATATCACACTTAATATGCATAATAAAAAGATTATTTATCATTAAATAAATAATCTTGGAATTCTAGGATTTAAATTACAAAGTATTTCGTAATTAATTGTTTCACACATATCTGCAATCTCATCAAGTGTAATATTTTTATTATCAAAAATAATAACCTCATCCCCTACACTAACATCATTTATACCAGTTATATCAACCATAAAGCTATCCATACATATAGTACCTACAATAGGTGCCTTAACACCGTTAATTAAAACAAACCCTTTATTAGTTAAAGATCTTCTAATACCATCACCATATCCAATTGGAATAGTTGCAATAATACTTTTCTCCTTAGTTACATACTTTTGTGAATAACTAATCGCACTATTTGCATCAACTTCCTTAATGAATGTAATTGTAGATTTTAATTTACATATTGGTTTAGTATCAATAATATCTCTACTGCCCTTAAAAGGTTCATACCCATACATTAAAAGACCAGGTCTAACCATATTAGTAAAATCTAAATTTTCATAATGAAGTATTCCATTAGAAGCAGAAAGATGAACATATTTAACAATAATATTATTATCATCTATAATTCTCAATGCTTCTTTAAAAATACCTATTTGTTTCATAGTATAATCACGATCAAAATCAGCAGAAGAAAGATGAGAATATACACCTTCAATCTCTATTTGACTATCCTTAATTATATTAATAAAATCTACCAAATTATTCAAAGAAATACCTGTCCTATTCATACCAGTTTCAACTTCTAAATGAACAACAAATTTCTTGTTATAATTAACCATTTCTTTTAAAAATGTCATATCACTTAATCCAACCATTATATTATATTCAAATATTAATGGAATCTCATGAATATCAGGTTGATTTAAAACAAGAACCTCATTCTTATAACCAATATTTCTTAAATAAATAGCTTCATCAACAAGTGCAACCGCAACAATATTAAAATCATTTAAAACATCTACTCTAGTATTAATAAATGTTCCATATCCACTTGCTTTGACTACTGGCATTATTTCCTTATCATTTACATATTTTTTTATTTTATCTATATTATTTCTAAACTCTTTAATATCTACTTCTAAAAATGTCTTTCTCATATTATCCCTCTTAAATTATTTTTACAACATTAACATTATAACATATTAATCAACCAATAAAAATATGTTATAATAATGTTATAAGTAATATAGAGGTGAAAATATGAAGTATGATGTATGCTTATTTGGAGGTTGTTCATTAGATATGACATTCTATGCAGATAGTGATGGCAAATATCCGGAAGAACCAGATGTTGTTGCTCCCGGAGGAAAAGGCGCTAACCAAGCAGTCGCCGCATCACGTGCCGGAGCAAGAACAACAATAATAACAAGATTAGGAAACGACGATATTGGAACAAAAATATGCGAAAATTTAGAAAAAAATAATATAGATATATCAAATGTAGAATTAATTGATCAATTAGATAATGATGCAGCCTATATATATGTAAATGAAAGAGATAAAGATAATGATATAAAAAGAGTTGTTGGCGCTATTGATAGTTTCACAGAAGATATGATAGATGACTATAAAGATATATTATTATCATCAAAAATAGTTGTTGCTCAAATGAAAATACCAAAAGAAGTGAGTATAAGACTAATAAACTTTTGTTATGAAAATAATATTCCAATAGTTGTAACTCCCTGTAGACCTAAAAAACTAGCAATCACTGAAGAAGAAAATAAAGAATTAATTGATAAAATAACATATATAACATGTAACAGTGAAGAATGTATTACAATGTTTGGAACAGATGACTTTGAAAAAGTAGTAAGTCAATATCCTAGAAAAGTAATTATAACTTTAGGAGAAAACGGTCTAATATATCATGATGGAGAAAAAGTAGTTCATCTAGAAGCACCTCAAAAAGAAACCGTTGTCGATACAACAGGAGCTGGAGATACCTTCGCAGGAAACTTTGCAACATTTATCGCTCAAGGATATTCATTTGAAGATGCCATATTTAAAGCACAGTACGCATCAGGAATGAAGATAATGAAAGAGACAGCCCAAGAAGGAATGCCTTATATCAAGGATTTAAATGAGTTTATAAAAGAATCATTAAAAAAGAAAATAAATACTATATAAAAGTATTTATTTTTATTTATGTCTATTTTCAGATAAATCATTTACTTTAGAATAAAAACTCATATCCCAAAGACTATCATTAATATAATAAGATTCTATTCTAACTCCATCTAATTTCGCCACTTTCTCATGAAGTCTAAGTGATGGTTCATTAAAACTAAATACCGCACTAGTTACACTAGCATAACCTATTGAAAAAAGTTGTTCGTAAAATGTATTTAATACCCTCTTACCAAGACCTAATTTTTGTAATCCCGGTTTTATTCCTATTTCTATTTCTGCATTACTCTTATTGGCATTACCTCTCAAAATATTAATATATCCAGCATAATTATTATTACCATCAAGTAAAACATAATTAAAATTCATAACACTTTTAGAAGTACCATAACTACCATCACCCTTTTGAATAATAAACTTATCTTCTCCAAGAGGTATAGAAAAATTATCTCTATTTCTTAATGCATCATTATGGGAATTTATAATTGTCTCTTTATTTATTCCTAAATCATCAAATACAAGTGGAGAAACCAGTTTATACCCATCACCAATATCAACTACAGGATCAATCTCTTTCTTTTCCGTTAAAAAATCTCTCTCATTTCTCACAATATTATTCGGAAGTATTAATCCCTCTTCTTTTTTCATATTTGGTATATGTTGAAACATATATTTAGATTCAAGATTTCCATCATAATTAATAGAACCATAAGGAATATACCCAAAGTAATTCATTTTAGTATCTTTAGCAATATCAAGTTTAGTTTTATCATGACCAGGTATTGCAATTGTTAAATTATGAATATTTGATTTATGAACATAATCTATATAGTCATCTATAACAGAACTTGCTAAATAATTTTTAATATCCTGACCAATATTATGATCAAAATAAATACAAAGATTAGCTCTCTTATTATGATAGTTAACATTACATAATCCAACTATACCTAACACTTTATCTTGACTTTTTATTGTAAAAGGAAGTCTCAAACTAGGAAGTTTATAGTAATAATTAAAATAATCATATACTTTAGAATCTATTCCAGCCTCCAATAAACTATTATTCATAATTATATTGGCTCTAGGTTCAATATGGCAACGCTTTTCTTCTCTATAATCAGGAGTAATAAATAATTCTTCTTCAATATTAGTATAATTTAAAGCAGAACGTATCCAACTCTTATAAGTATCAATTATAGAAGATTTATCTTCATTAGAAATATTCTTATTTGCCTCAAATCTAATAGAAGTTGTATTTATAGAAGGATCACAATCATATAAAGCAATAAACCCAATATAATTACCATCACTATCTACAATAGATGCACGAAAATTATCAGGAAAACTATCCATTATTTTTTTTGCTTGTTTACCAGATAATCTATTATTAGAAATAATCAAATTAATTGAATCATAATAAAAAGAATCAAAACTACCAATTTTATATTTACCAGTATTAAACTTGTCTACAAAATCAATCCCCATTACTCCTCACCCATATAAATTATATAATAATTTTTTATAATAATCAAAATAATGTCATATTATATATTAAAAATGCTATAATGATTTTGGGTGATAAAATGAAAATATTTAACGTAGAAAATGGTGATGAAAAAGTTTATGTACAATTAGATGACCTATTAGTATTATTCAAAACTGAACAATTTATACCTATATCAATCTTTGATGAAGTATTTGGTAAGGACATTGATATTAATGATATAAATAGGTTTGATTTTATTGAGTTTTATAAAAAAAATGAAGTGGATTTCTTCAAAGCAATTGACTGGATTGTAGATGGTAAAGAATTAAATAAAAAAGATATCGATGAATTAGATAGTATATATAAAAAATCAATTAAGGATGTTAATAATTATTTAATTGATCATAACAACAGCCTTCTAACGGAAGACGAAAATTATGATTATGAATTATTAAAACATAAATCAGACTCAATCAGAAATTTTTTCAGAGCAAAGTATGGCAATTTAAAAATGCCATTCCCAGAAGTAGCAAATTCGGAAGGATTAATAATAGATGATAGTGCTAAATCAGGCATAATTCTAAGTGAAAGCCTAAATCCTAATTCTATTGTTATGACAAAACTAACAGGAGAAAAATTCAAAGGAACAGATCCAATAAATAACCATTTAATAAATCAAGCACTAGAAATTATGAAAACAAGAAGAAAAGGTAGAGATGAATCAGTATTTGAATATAAAACATCATATGATATAAGTGAAAATTTAAAGTCTTTTATAATTAATTATAGAAAAGGTAAATGTAGAACCGAAATACAAGAACAAATAATATTAAATAGAAACAACAAAATGAAAAGATTACTTAAAAAATTGTTAAAAAAAAGAGATGATTAATTCATCTCTTTTTATTGATTAACTTTTATATTTTTACCATCAGATAGTATATCAATTTGACCTTTTCTAGTTAAATAATAATGTATATTATTATCTTCAAGAGTTTTAATAGTTTGACTATCTTCAACCTCTTCATCAGATGAAGTAATAACAGCATACTTGATATTTCTTCCCTCTATTAAATCATCAAATCTCTTTAAATATCTTCCATGATAAGGAACTTTAAGAAAATCATAACTATTATTATCTTCTTCTAAAAAATCTTTTATGCGGGCATTCTGAGCATCTCCCATAAACAAAAAGCTATTATTGTTATAAACTATCGAAGTAATTAAAGAAGAATTATTACTTTCATTTTTATCATACACTTTTTTAGGACCATATATTTTTATATTTAATTCATCTACACTAAACTCTTTATCATTAACTATAGTCTCAGGAGTAATATTCTTCTTACTTAACGAATTAAGATAATTAGTATAATATTCACTATCCTTAGGATAATTACTTTGGAAAACATTATCAATATCTAACTCATCAATTATTTTAGAAGCACTACCAACATGATCCTTATCAAAATGAGTAATAATAAGATAATCAAGTTTATCTATATTATTATTTTTAAAATATTTTAAAATCTCATCAGATAAAGACTGTTCTCCAGTATCTATCATAATATATTTATTATTATAATTAATTAAAATAGCATCAGCTTTACCAGCAGCAAAGAAATGAATTTTAAAGTTATAGTTTTTATTGTTTTTTGATAAGATCATTCCTAAAGATATAAAGCCAATAAGAACAATAACAAATATAACGATTATTAATACTTTTTTCATAATATTTACCTTTCTATTTATTTCCACTCGAAATAGGTTCTATATAATAAATATCATCATACTTATTATTAATAAATAATCTTACAAATTTTTTTCTATCATCATAAGTAAACACTTTTTCTAAAGAAAACTCATTCGCTTTATCAAATCCTAATAAAGAAACCGGATTACTTCTTTTATTATGACCCAAAGATTCTTTCTTTAAACGTAAAATATATCTATCTTCCTCTGCACTAAATTTAGCATCAGACTCCATATATTTTTGAGGTCTATTTATGTGATTGTCAAACAATTCCATTTTTACAGAAGCATAACCATCTATATTGTTGCCTTTTATATTCATTAAAGGATAATTAGTTAAGCACAATGCATACTCACGATAGAATTCTTTATCATAAATCATTACCTTATAGTATTCGCATGTTTCTATAGCTTTACTTTCTAAAGCACTATTGAAAACTATTTTAGCATTACTATTAGTTTTATATTTAATTGAAGGATTAAGTTTGTTTCTAACATCAACAACAGAATAATAAATTGCACTATTATCATTATCAATAAATAAATCATAATCATTAAATTTTAATTCAGTTATTTTTAATTCCTTAGATTGCTTTCTACTTTCAATTATTCCCTTCCAATCAGAACTATTCATAACCATCTTATCATACTTACGATTAACTGAAATTATAAAAACAATTCCAACTAAAACAATAGATATAGATAAAATAACAATTAATATTTTATTTTTATTCATACTAAACTATATCATCAGCATCATATTCTATAATTGAATATTTACTTACCTTTTCATTTTTTGATAATTTTTGTTTTAATCCTTCAACATCTTTTGTAGTAAGTTCAATTGCATAATCATAACCTTTATTAGTATAATTTCTTGATTTAAATTTATTAGAAATTTTGTTTTCCTTAAATTCTTTTTGAAGATCTTTCTCAATATCATCTTTACTATGTAAAATTAAAATATATGGATTTCTTCCAAATCTAATATGTTCAAGTACTAATAAGACAATTGTAACTATTAGTGATGTTAAAACACCCACTTCAAATAATTGACATCCACAAACAATACCAATATAAACGCTCCATAATAGATAAACCATATCTACAGGGTCTTTAATCGCAGTTCTGAAACGAATAATTGCAAGTGCACCAATTGTACCTAAAGTAATAATAATATTTGACTGCAAACATAAAATAATAGTTGCAATAAAGAATGGTAAAACTGCAATAGTTATATTGAATGACTTATTATAGAACGATCTATGAGAAATATAACGATAAACAAAGAACTCATAAACTCCTAAAAATAATACAACAAATAGTACAGTTAAAATTGTTAAAGTTGTTATACTCTCATTAGAGTACATATTAATAATATTTTCAAATAATTCTATCATAAAACTCTCCTATATCATGTATGAATCTAAAATTCTTCTACAATAATAATATTTTGAAAAAGAAGTTTGTTTAAATTCATAAGATTCTACTATTTTTTTAATATATGATGGTAAAACATCATCAAACTTTACTTCTAATACATTTTGATTACTAGGTTGAATATAATATTTAACATAATCACCATTAAGGAAATTATCAAAATCATAAGATGCAGATATCTTAGTATCAAAAGTAATTCTAACATTTGTTATTTCCTCAACAAAAGCAATCCTCTCATAATCCACTATAACTTTAGGGACATAATTATATAACATAATATCACGAGCTAATTCTTTTATAAGATTTTTATCCGTATCATATACTATATCAGTTATATTACCAGATACAATTTTTTCATATTCATCAAGTGTTAA